>JBOGWD010000153.1:0-15807 GCA_050693275.1 Actinomycetota bacterium
TCCAGGGCATCCAGAAGGGGAACCTGATCATCGTGGCGGCCCGGCCGGGGATCGGGAAGTCCTCGCTGGTGACGAACATGGCCCGCAACATCTCGGTCGAGTCGCAGGTCCCCGTGGCGCTCTTCTCACTCGAGATGTCGCGGGTGGAGATCGGGATGCGCCTGCTGTGCTCGGAGGCCAGGGTCCAGTGGCACAAGGTCCGGGCCGGGATGGTCGCCGCCGAGGACTGGGGCCGCATCGTCGAAGCGGCCGAGATCCTCGACCCCGCTCCGCTGTTCATAGTGGACAGCGGCAACGTGACCATCGTCGATATCCGGGCCAAGGCCCGTCGGATGAAGAGCCAGTTCGGCCTCGGGGTGATCATCGTCGACTACCTCCAGCTCATGACCAGCCACCATCGCGTGGACAACCGTCAGCAGGAGGTCGCTGAGATCTCGAGGTCCCTGAAGCTCCTGGCGAAGGAGCTCGACGTGCCGATCATCGCAGTGTCCCAGCTCAACCGCGACCCGGAGCGCCGCACCGACAAGAAGCCCCAGCTGGCGGACCTGAGGGAATGCGTGACGGGCGATACGCTTGTCACGCTTGCCGACGGTCGTCGGTTGCCCATCCGCGACCTCGTGGGCACGACTCCCGAGGTCCTCGCCGTTTCTGAAGGGGGGCGGATCCTCAAGGCGAGGAGCGACAAGGTCTGGCGCGTGGGCCGGCGACCTGCCTTCCGAGTCGAGCTGGCCAGCGGCCGATCGATCCGAGCCACCGCCCGCCACCGGCTGATGGGTGCCGGCGGGTGGCGGAGGGTCACCGACCTGGAGGTCGGGGACCGGATCGCGATCGCCCGCCGCGTCCCCGAGCCCTCGGAAGCCATCGAGTGGCCAGACGACCGGGTGGCCCTGCTCGGCCAGCTCATCGGCGACGGCAGCTACCTGGTCCACCAACCGCTTCGCTACACCACTGCGTCCGAAGAGAACAGCGATATCGTCGTTCGCACCGCGGAGCGGGAGTTCGGCAACGGGGTGAAGCGGTACCGGGGTCGAGGGGCGTGGCACCAGCTCCTGCTGAGCGGCAACGGCAACCGCTGGCACCCGGCCGGAATCAACAAATGGCTCCGCCGCCTGGGGATCTTCGGGCAGCGCTCGCACGAGAAGCGGATACCAGACGAGGCCTTTCGTCTGGGGAACCGGCAGATCGCGCTCCTGCTCCGGCACCTATGGGCCACCGATGGGTGCATCTCGGTGCGGAGCTCCACACAGTCCGGTCCGCCGGGGGTGTCCTTCTCAACAGCGAGCATCGGATTGGCGCACGACGTCGCAGCCTTGCTCCTTCGGCTGGGGATCGTCTCCCGCATCCGCACTATGATGCCTTCGACAGGTCGTGGGTGGCATTCGGTGAACGTGTCGGGCACCGATGACCAGCGGCGGTTCCTGGCGGAGGTCGGGGCGTTCGGCCCACGTCGACGTCAGGCGGACCGGCTGGCCGTCCTCCTTGCTGCGACCCGATCGAATACGAACGTCGACACCCTTCCTCGGGAGACGTTCGAACGGGTGCAGGCTGTGATGGCTGTGCGCGGGATCACGACTCGGCAGTTGGCGCTGCTTCGAGGGACGGCGTACGGAGGGGGTGCGCACTTCGCCTTCTCTCCCTCTCGGGCCTCGGTCGCCGAGTATGCAGAGATCCTCGACGACGATGTCCTCCGCAAGCAGGCCACGAGCGACCTGTTCTGGGACCTGGTCGTGAGAATCGTTCCTGAAGGCGATGAGGACGTCTACGATCTGACGGTACCCGGCCCGGCTTCGTGGTTGGCCGATTCCATCCTAAGTCATAATTCGGGGGCCCTGGAGCAGGATGCCGACATCGTGATGTTCATCCATCGGGACCCCCTGTCCGAGGACGTCCAGGCGAAGGGCATCGCCGAGATCATCGTGGCCAAGCACCGCAACGGCCCCGTGGGGAAGATCACCCTGACCTGGCTCGAGCACCTCACGCTGTTCCGGAACTACGCCCGGGAGCAGTGAGCCGGCCCCCGGACGGCCCCCCGGATCGGCGAACGGTTCGCGAGATCCACCGGCGGTTGGCCCGCGCCCACGGCCCGCTCGATCCCCCTCGGCGGCTCGACCCCCTGGAGGAGCTCGTGCTCACGATCCTGTCCCAGAACACCAGCGACGTTAACCGGGACAGGGCCTGGGCCGGCCTCCGGGCTCGGTTCCCGACGTGGGACGCCGTGGCCTCGGCCCGGCCCGGCAGCGTGGCCACGGCCATCCGCCCCGGCGGGCTGGCGAACACGAAGGCTCCCCGCATCATCGCCGTCCTCCGCGAGATCCGGAGCCGGGAGGGGAGCTTAGACCTCGGTTGGATGCGGGAGGCGACCGACGAGGAGGTGGAACAGTACCTGCTGTCCCTCCCCGGCGTGGGGTCGAAGACGGCCGCATGCGTGCTGGCCTTCTCCCTGGGCCGGCCGGCCCTGCCCGTGGACACCCACGTGGCGCGGGTGGCCACCAGGCTCGGCCTCCTGGCTCCCCGGACCCCGTCCGCGGCCGCCCATCGGATCCTGGCCGATCTCGTCCCGGCCTCGCTGCGGGTCTCCATGCACGTCGGCCTGATCCGCCACGGGCGGGGCGTCTGCCGAGCGGGTCGTCCCCGGTGCGAGATCTGCCCGCTTCGGGAGCTGTGCCCGACCGCGCCCCTCTACCTGGGGTGAGGCCCGCCCTTAGCGGTCCTATCGTGTCGGTCTTCCGGCCAACGGACCTCAAGCCCAGGACGTGGGGATGCCGATATCTGAAGTGAGTCCCTCCAGTTGGGAGATCATTGGGGAAACGCGCCTCAGCCGTTGCGGTCCTGCTGGCGACCTCTTTCTTCGGGTCGCTGCTGGCCCTCGTGCTGGTGGGCAGGAACCCTCTCGTCGGACCCTCAACGGACCTGGCCAGGACAGAGCCGCTGGTCCGGGGGGTCGAGGGAAGCCCGGTGACGGTGCCGAGCCCTTCCCAGTCGCTGTCCGCGTCTCCCCTATCCCGCGCGCCCGAGGCAGCGTCCCTCCCGGCCGCCGAGGTGAAGCCGGCTCCGCAGGCCGAGACCGATCGGGACGCCGGCGAGCTCCCCGGGCAGGACGAGGAGGGCGAGGCCGTGGCCCCCGCACCGCCTCCCGCCCCCGAGCCGGCTCCGGCCGCCGAGGACATCGTGGTGAGCAAGGACGCCCCTGGGAGCTCCGAGCCCGCACCTGGCAAGGTGACGGGCAAGGCCAAGGGAAAGGGGTCGTTCGACGAGGAAGCCGAGGGCGGCGGTCCCGACGATGGATCGGATGGACCGAAGGGGTCCAAGGGTCCGAAGGACGGGCCCGAGGGCGAGAAGGCCGAGGGGCCGGGGAAGGGTCCGAAGGGTGAGAAGGAGGAGGGGCCGGGGAAGGGTCCGAAGGGTGAGAAGGCCGAGGGGCCGGGGAAGGGTCCGAAGGACGACAAGGACAAGGGGTCGGGGAACGGGGCGATCGAGCCGCAGGGCAAGGGGAAGGGAAGCAAGCTCTAGGCTGGAGCGGATGAGGGGAATCGAACCCCCATCTCGAGCTTGGGAAGCTCGCGTTCTACCATTGAACTACATCCGCCGGAAGCCACGAGTATAGCGACCCCGGTCGGGCGGGCACCCTGTAGTACGCTTCGCGCCGATGTCGAGGGGCACCCGGTGATCCTCTCCGACCGCACCATCCGTGAGGAGCTCGCGGCCGGACGGATCGAGATCGATCCGTTCGACGAGTCCTGCGTCCAGCCCTCCTCGGTCGATCTCCACGTCGACGCCGTCTTCCGGGTCTTCCACAACGCCCGGTACCCCTACATCGACGTGAAGCGACCGATGGAGGATCTCACCGAGACGGTCGAGGTGAAGGACGGCGATCCGTTCATCCTCCACCCGGGGGAGTTCGTGCTCGGCGCGACCGGCGAGCGGATCCGGCTCCCCGAGGACCTGGTGGCCAGGCTGGAGGGCAAGTCTTCGCTGGGCCGCCTCGGCCTGCTGATCCACAGCACCGCCGGGTACGTCGATCCCGGCTGGGACGGCTACCTCACGCTCGAGCTGTCGAACGTGGCCAATCTCCCGATCACGATCTATCCGGGGATGAAGATCGGCCAGATCTCCTTCTTCCGTCTCACCACTGCGGCCGACGCCCCGTACGGCTCCGCGGGGACGGGCAGCAAGTACCAGGGGCAGCGAGGACCCACGCCGAGCCGGTTCTTCGAGGAGTTCACCCGGGGCGACTAGGAGGAGGACGGCCCGGCGGCCGTCCGGGTGGAGACCGCCCTGGCACCGTTCAGGCCCATCGACTCGGCCACGACCTGGGACACGTCCTTGACCTCGAGGTCGCCCCCCTTGCCCTTGGCCCCGTCGTCCAGCATCACCAGGCAGAAAGGACACCCCACGCCGACGACGTCGGCGCCGGTGGCCGCGGCCTCGTCCGTTCGCTCGGAGTTGACCCGCTTGCCGATGCGCTCCTCCATCCACATGCGGGCTCCACCGGCCCCGCAGCAGAACCCCCGCTCCCGGTGTCTGGGCATCTCGACCTGGCGGACGCCGGGCACCGCGTCCAGGACCTTCCGGGGCTCGTCGTACACCCCGTTGTGCCGGCCCAGGTAGCACGGGTCGTGGTAGGTAACCAGGGCCTGGACCTCCTCCGTGGGCCGGAGGCGTCCCTCGGCGATCAGCCGGGCGAACAGCTGCGTGTGGTGGATCACCTCGTAGTTGCCGCCGTAGTCCGGGTATTCGTTGCGCAGCGTGTTGAAGCAGTGAGGGCAGTTCACCACGATCTTCTTCGCCTCGACCTCGTCGAGCGTCCGCACGTTCTCCTCGGCCAGCTGCTGGTACAGGTACTCGTGGCCCATCCGGCGGGCGGGATCCCCGTTGCAGGCCTCGCGGGACCCCAGGATGGCGAACCGGATCCCGGCCGTCTGGAGGAGCCGCGCGGTGCTCTGGGCGATCCGCTTGGCCCGGTCGTCGAAGGACGCCGCGCACCCCACCCAGTACAGGTACTCCGGGGCCCGGCCGTCCTCGAGGATCCGGACGCCGACGCCCTCGGCCCAGTCGGCCCGCTGGTCCTGGGGCACCCCCCACGGGTTCTTGGTCGACTCCAGGTTCCGAAGGAGGAGGCGGGCCTCCTGCGGGAACCTCGACTCGCCCATGACCAGGTTCCGCCGCATGTCCACGATGTGATCGACGTGCTCGATGTTGACTGGGCACTCCTGCACGCAGGCGCCGCACGTCACGCAGTCCCACACGACCTCGTCCTCCACCACGTCGGGGTTCAGGGGGACCGGCTCGGGCTCGGTGCCCTCGGCTCGGGCGTCGAGGATGCGCTCGCCCTGCTCGAACACGTGGTCCCGCAGGTTCATGATCAGGAGCTTCGGGGACAGCGGCTTGCCCGTGTTCCACGCGGGACAGACGTCCTGGCACCGGCCGCACTCGGTGCAGGTGAACGTGTCCAGGATCTCCTTCTGAGAGAGGTCCGTGACGGTGGCCGCTCCCAGCGCGCCGCCCTCTTCCATCGCCTCGAGGTCGATCTTGAGCGGCGTGAGCTTCCCCATCGCCTTCGTCTTGGTCAGGAAGACGTTCCCGAAGCTCGTGATGATGTGCAGGTGCTTGGAGTACGGGATGTACACCAGGAAGCCCAGGATCAGGACGATGTGCGTCCACAGGAACAGCCCGTGGAAGAGCTCCCGCCAGCCCGGGCTCATCGGCTCGAAGGCCAGCGAGGCCAGCCGCGACACCGGCGTCCACGCGGCGGGGGACTCGGCCAGCCCCTGAGCGATCTTCACGGCGTTGAGGCCGACCAGCGTGACGATGATCCCCAGGATCATCAGGAGGATGAAGTCCGCCTCCTCCAGGTGGCTTCCCTTGAACCGCTCGTCGCGACGGAACTTCCGGAAGTAGATGGCCATCACGATCCCGATGAACACCAGGACGGCGAACGCGTCCTGCACCAGCCCGAGCCAGCCGGTCCGGCCGATCAGCGGGATGGCGAAGCGCTCGTCGAAGACCTCGCCGAACACCTCGACGATCGTGGTCAGCAGGATCAGGAAGCCCCAGAAGATGAACGCGTGCATCAGCCCGGGGCCCAGCCGCTGGAGGAGCTTCCGCTGACCGAACACGACCACCGCCTCGGTCTGGACGCGCTTGGGGAGGTCGTCGAGGCGGTGGACCGGCCGGCCCAGCCGGACCAGCTGCCAGAGCGTGAGGGCTCGGGTCAGGAACAGCCCTCCGGCCACCGCCAGGAGGAGGAGGAACACGATCGGACCCATCGCGGACGAGGCTACGGTACCCCGGAGCACCGGCGCAACGAGGCCGGCCGCCGGGCCCTCAGCGCGGAGCGGCCACCACTATCCGGCCGGCCATCCCTCCGGTGCGGTGGCCCCGGGATGCCGGCGGCTCACCAGCACGGGTAAACATTGACAGTCCCATAGTCAACCTTTATTCTGTAGAGACCTACAGGGAATCGGAACAGGAGGCTCGAACCATGCCACGACCCGTTGGAATCGACCTGGGGACCACGAACTCCGTGGTCGCCGTGCTGGAGGCCGGGGAGCCTCAGGTGATCCCCAACACCGAGGGGTCTCGGACGACCCCGTCGGTGGTGGGGTTCTCCAAGACCGGCGAGATCCTCGTCGGTGAGCTGGCCAAGCGTCAGGCCATCTCCAACCCCGACCGTACCATCCGTTCGATCAAGCGCGAGATGGGCACCTCGTGGTCCCAGGACATCGACGGCAAGGCCTGGACGCCGCAGGAGATCTCCGCGCAGATCCTGACCAAGCTGAAGCGGGACGCCGAGGCCTACTTGGGCGACACCGTGACCCAGGCCGTGGTCACCGTCCCTGCCTACTTCGACGATGCCCAGCGGCAGGCCACCAAGGAGGCGGGCAAGATCGCCGGCCTCGACGTGCTGAGGATCATCAACGAGCCGACGGCGGCCTCGCTGGCCTACGGACTCGACAAGCAGCACGACCAGACCATCCTCGTGTTCGACCTGGGAGGCGGGACGTTCGATGTCTCGCTGCTGGAGATCGGGGAGGGCGTCTTCGAGGTCAAGGCGACGTCGGGCAACACCAAGCTCGGCGGAGACGACTGGGACCAGCGGATCATCGACTGGATCGTCAAGGAGTTCAAGAACGCGCACGGCGTGGACCTCTCGCAGGACCGGATCGCCATGCAGCGGCTGAAGGACGCCGCGGAGAAGGCCAAGATCGAGCTCTCCCAGGTGTCCCAGACCTCGATCAACCTCCCGTTCATCACCGAGGGGCCGCTCCACCTGGACATGTCGCTCAGCCGGTCGGAGTTCGAGCGGATGACCGAGGAGCTGGTGGAGCAGCTCGAGGGGCCGTTCGGGCAGGCCGTGAAGGACTGGGGGAAGGACGTGTCCTCGATCGACCACGTGATCATGGTCGGCGGGGCCACCCGCATGCCGATGGTCCAGGAGCTCGTCAAGAAGCTCACCGGCGGGAAGGAGCCCCACAAGGGCGTCAACCCGGACGAGGTCGTGGCGGTAGGCGCCGCGATCCAGGCCGGCGTGCTGAAGGGCGAGGTGAAGGACATCCTCCTCCTCGATGTGACCCCGCTGTCGCTGGGGATCGAGACCAAGGGCGGTGTCTTCACCCGTCTGATCGAGCGGAACACCACCATCCCCACGAAGAAGTCGGAGGTGTTCACCACGGCCGAGGACGGCCAGACGCAGGTCGAGGTCCACGTCCTCCAGGGCGAGGCCGAGACCGTCTTCTCGCCGGGCGCCCGGAGCCTGGGGCGGTTCCAGCTCACCGGGCTGCCTCCGGCGCCTCGTGGGATGCCCCAGATCGAGGTGGCCTTCGACATCGACGCCAACGGCATCGTGAACGTCTCGGCCAAGGACACGGCCACGGGCAAGGAGCAGGCCATGACCATCACCGGAGGCACCGCGCTCTCCAAGGAGGAGATCGACCGGATGATGCAGGAGGCCGAGAAGTTCGCCGACGAGGACCGTAAGCGCCGCGAGGCCGCCGACGTCCGGAACAACGCCGACAACATCGTCTACCAGGCCGAGAAAACGCTCGGCGAGCTTGGCGACAAGGTCTCGGCGGAGGACAAGGAGCAAGTCGAGAAGGACATCGAGGCCGTGAAGGAGGCCCTCAAGGGCGACGACACCGACCGGATCAAGGGCGCCACCGACACCCTGATGCAGTCCTTCCAGCGGGTCGGTCAGGCCGTGTACCAGCAGGCCCAGCAGGAGCAGGCCGCGGCCGGCGGTGACGCCGGGCAGGCCGGGCCCGAGGACGGCGACGATGTCGTCGAGGGCGAGGTCGTCGACGAAGGAGGTGCCTCCTGATGCCCGACCGCCCCCAGCATCGGCCCGACTCCGGCGGTGGAGAGCCGCTCGGATCCTCTCCGGTCACCAAAGGGGTTCCCTCCGAGGACCCTCGCGGCTCATCGGGCGGATCGCCCGAGGCGCCGCCGGAGTCGACACCTCTCGTCGACGAAGGTGGTGCCGAGGGCGTCTCCCCGGAGGGATCGAGTGCCTCCCCCGGGGACGTCGAGGGCCGGGCGGCGGAGTATCTCGACGACCTGCGGCGGCTGAAGGCGGAGTTCGAGAACTACCGCAAACGGGTGCTGAGGGAGCAGACGTTGGCCGTGGAGCTCGCGGCCGAGCCGCTGATGGCCAAGCTCCTCGAGGTCCTCGACGAGTTCGAGCTGGCGTTGATGGCTGCGGAGCGGAAGCCCGACTTCGACCGCTTCCTCCACGGGGTAGAGCTGGTGTACGCGAAGCTGACCGACATCCTCCGCTCGGAGGGGTTGGAGCGGATCGACGCCGACGACGCGCCGTTCGATCCGGGGCGGCACGAGGCGCTGCTCCAGGCCGAGGGGGAGTCCGACGGCGAGCCGTACGTGGCCGACGTCCTTCGCCCGGGCTACACGCTGAAGGGTCGGGTCATCCGTCCGGCCGGGGTCAAGGTCGGCCGCAGGTGAGGGAAGGACGTTCGTGAGCGTCAGCCGGGACTGGCTGGAGAAGGACTTCTACGCCGTGCTCGGCGTGGCTCGCAACGCGTCGCAGGCCGAGATCAAGAAGGCCTACCGGAAGCTGGCTCAGCGGTATCACCCGGACTCCGCTCAGGACGACGCCGCCGCGGAGGAGCGGTTCAAGGAGATCTCGGCCGCCTACGACGTCCTCGGGGACGAGACCAAACGGCAGGAGTACGACCGGGTCCGGGACATGGCCGCGTCGGGCTTCCGGTTCGGCCCCGGCGGCGACCCGGGCGCCGGGGGTGTCCGGTTCGAAGACCTCGGGTTCGGCGTCGGGGGACTGGGCGACCTCTTCGATCTGTTCGGCGAGGGACGGGGGGGCGGTGGGGCCCGGACCCGGCGGGGGGCCGACCTCGTGGCCGAGGTCGAGGTGTCCTTCGACGAGGCCATGGCGGGCACCACGGTGCCGCTCCGGATCTCCGGGAGTCAGCCCTGCGAGACCTGCGGGGGATCGGGGGCCCGCCCGGGGACCTCCCCGAAGACCTGTCCCCAGTGCGGTGGCAGCGGCTCGGTCGCGGTCGACCAGGGGTTCTTCTCCATGGCCCGTCCGTGCCCCGGCTGCGGTGGACGCGGCCAGATCATCGAGGAGCCGTGCCCGACGTGCCGGGGGAGCGGGAGCACCACGGCCACCCGAACGCTGCGGGTGAAGATCCCGGCCGGGGTCGAGGACGGCGCCCGGATCCGCCTGGCCGGCCGGGGCGAGGCCGGACCGCCCGGCGGCAAGCCCGGCGACGTGTACGTGGCGGTCAAGGTCAGGCCGCACCGGTTCTTCAACCGTCGCGGGTCCGACCTGCTGCTCACGGTGCCGGTGACCTTCCCGGAGGCCGCGCTCGGGGCCAACGTCGAGGTGCCTACTCTCAACGGCGCCGTGACGCTCAGGGTCCCCTCGGGCACCCGGAGCGGCCGGACCTTCCGGCTCAGGGGGAAGGGCATCCCGAGGCGGCGGGGTGGACACGGGGACCTCCTGGTGACGGTCGAGGTCGAGGTGCCGACGAAGCTGTCGAAGGACGAACGGGAGCTGCTGAAGCGGCTGCGGGACGCCGGGGGCCAGGGCCCCCGGACCCATCTGGGCACGGAGAGGTGAATCGGATGGCGAACATGGGACGAAGGGAACGGGCAGTCTACATCATCAGCGTGGCCGCCGAGCTGGCTGGGGTCCATCCGCAGACCCTGCGGATCTACGAGCGCAAGGGTCTGGTCCGGCCGGCCAGGACGGCGGGGAACACCCGCCGGTACTCGGACCGGGACATCGACCGGCTGCGCGAGATCCAGGAGCTCACCCAGGCAGGGGTGAACCTCGCCGGGGTGAAGATGATCATGGAGCTCCAGGCGCAGGTGGATCGAGCCCGCCGCGAGCTCGAGGAGCTGACCCGGGAGCTGCAGTCCGCCCGGCGGCGCGTGGGAGGGGATCTGATCCCGCTCCGAAGCGTGCGGCTCCCGTGGGACGAGGGCTGAGATGGATCTGAACAGGCTCACGCTGCGCTCCCGTCAGGCCCTGGCAGAAGCCCAGCGGCTGGCGATCGAGCGCAACCACCCCCAGTTGGAGCCGGAGCACCTGCTGTTCTCACTCCTGTCCGATCCGGAAGGCGTGATCTATCCGCTCCTCCACGCCATCGGCCTGTCCCCTCGATCGGTGCGCGAGCCGTTGGAGGAGCGGCTGGAGCGGATCCCCAAGGCGTACGGCGGGACCGGCGAGGTCGGCCTGGCCCTGGCCACTCGTCACATCCTGGAGCGGGCCTTCACTGAGGCCGCCTCGCTGACGGATGAGTACGTCTCCACCGAGCACCTCCTGCTGGCCATGCTGGAGGGGGCCACCGACCTGGCCCGGCTCCTGTCGGACGCCGGGGTGACCAGGGACAACGTCCTGGCCGCCCTGGTGGAGATCCGGGGCCGCCAGCGGGTCACGGACGAGAACCCGGAGGAGAAGTACCAGGCGTTGGAGCGGTACGGCCGTGACCTGACCGAGCTGGCCAGGCGGGGCACGCTCGACCCGGTGATCGGGCGGGACGACGAGATCCGCCGGGTGATCCAGGTGCTGTCCCGGCGGACCAAGAACAACCCGGTGCTGATCGGCGAGCCCGGCGTGGGCAAGACGGCCATCGTCGAGGGGCTGGCCCGTCGGATCGTGGAGGGGGACGTCCCCGAGGGCCTGAAGGGCAAGCGCGTGGTGGCCCTGGACATCGGCTCGCTGGTCGCGGGCACCAAGTACCGGGGCGAGTTCGAGGAGCGGTTCAAGGCCGTGCTCCAGGAGATCGCCGCCAGCGAGGGCCAGATCATCACGTTCATCGATGAGCTCCACACGGTCGTCGGCGCCGGCGCCGCCGAGGGAGCCGTGGACGCCGGCAACATGCTGAAGCCGATGCTGGCCAGGGGCGAGCTCCGGGCCATCGGGGCGACCACGCTCGACGAGTACCGGGAGCGGATCGAGAAGGACCCGGCCCTGGAGCGGCGGTTCCAGCCGGTGTTCGTCGGCGAGCCCTCGGCGGCCGACACCATCGCCATCCTCCGCGGCCTCAAGGAGCGGTACGAGGTGCACCACGGCGTGGCCATCCGCGACGAGGCCCTGGTGGCCGCGGCGGTGCTCTCCGACCGCTACGTCACCGGCCGGTTCCTGCCCGACAAGGCCATCGACCTGATCGACGAGGCCGCCAGCCGCCTGCGGATCGAGATCGACTCGATGCCCACGGAGATCGACGAGGTCGACCGCCGGGTCCGCCAGCTCGAGATCGAGCGGGCCGCCCTCAGGAAGGAGAGCGACGAGGCGTCCCGGGAACGGCTGGACAAGCTCGAGCGCGAGCTGGCCGACCTGAACGAGCAGCTCACCGCGATGCGGGCCCACTGGGAGCGGGAGAAGGAGCACATCACCGGGATGCGCGAGCACAAGTCGCAGATCGAGGAGATCCGGGGAGAGGCCGAGCGTGCCGAGCGCGACGGCGACCTGGAGCGGGCCGCCGAGCTCCGGTACGGGCGCCTCAAGGAGCTCGATCACGAGCTGGAGGAGGCCACCGCCAGGCTGGCCGAGGTCCAGGCCGACCGAACCATGCTGAAGGAGGAGGTCGACGAGGAGGACGTGGCCGAGGTCGTGGCCACGTGGACGGGCATCCCCGTTTCCCGGCTGCTGGAAAGCGAGATGGCCAAGCTGCTCCGGATGGAGGAAGCCCTCCACCAGCGGGTTGTCGGCCAGGATCGGGCGGTCTCGGCGGTGGCCAACGCGATCCGGCGGGCTCGAGCCGGCTTGTCCGACCCCGACCGGCCGATCGGCTCGTTCATCTTCCTGGGCCCCACCGGCGTGGGCAAGACCGAGCTGGCCCGGGCGCTGGCCGAGTACCTGTTCGACGACGAGAGGGCCATGGTCCGGATCGACATGAGCGAGTATCAGGAGCGCCACGCGGTGTCCCGGCTGGTGGGGGCGCCGCCCGGCTACGTCGGCTACGAGGAGGGCGGACAGCTCACCGAGGCCGTCCGGCGCCGCCCGTACACGGTGATCCTCCTCGACGAGATCGAGAAGGCCCACCAGGACGCATTCAACCTCCTCCTCCAGGTGCTCGACGACGGCCGGCTCACCGACGGACAGGGCCGCACGGTCGACTTCAAGAACGCCGTGCTGATCATGACCTCGAACCTCGGGAGCAACTGGTTCTTCGAGGAGCGGCTGTCACCCGACCAGCGGAGGGAGCGCGTCCTGACCCAGGTCCGGGAGGCGCTCCGGCCCGAGTTCCTGAACCGGGTGGACGAGATCATCGTGTTCGACCCCCTCGACAAGGCCGAGATCGGCCGGATCGTCGAGATCCAGCTTCGCCTCCTGTCCGAGCGTCTTTCCGCCCGGAAGCTGGAGATCGAGCTGACGGATGCGGCCCGGGAGTACCTCACGGAGAACGGCTACGACCCCAGCTTCGGGGCCCGACCGCTGAAGCGGCTGATCCAGCGAGAGGTCCAGGACCCTCTGGCCATGAAGCTGCTCTCCGGGGAGCTGTCGGAAGGCCGGCGGGTCGTGGTGGACCGGGCCGGCGACGGCCTCACCTTCCGGGTCGCCTAGTTCACACCGCTCCCCGGAGGGCCGATACTCTCCCCACGATGGAGATCCTGGGCTTCCTGGCCGTCCTGGCCGTGGCCATCATCTCGATCGTGGTCAGCCTGCACTTCAAGGCCAAGCGACGGGAGGCGTTCCGGCTCTTCGGCCTGCAGCACGGGCTCCAGTACGCGCAGGGCGATCCCGCCGGTCTGCTCGGCTGGCCGTTCACCCTGTTCCGCCGGGGCGACGGGCGGGGCATCGACCACGTGCTCTGGGGCACCTGGCGGAACACGCCGATGCACGCGTTCGACTACTGGTACTACACGGAGTCCACGGACTCGAAGGGCCACCGATCGCGGAGCTACCGGCGGTTCTCCTGCGTCGTGATCGAGGTGCCGGCGGCGTTCCCCCACCTGGAGGTGGCCCGCGAGTGGCTGTTCACGCGGCTGGCCGACCACCTCGGGATGGAGGACATCGAGTTCGAATCGCCGGAGTTCAATCGCCGGTACAACGTGAAATCGAAGGAGCGGAGGTTCGCCTACGAGCTGCTCGACGCCCGGATGCTGGAATGGCTGGTGAACTTTGACCAGGGGCTGGCGTTCGAGATTATGGGCAACCGGGTCCTGGCCTACGGGCCGCGGATCAAGCCCACCGGCCTGCTCGGTCTGCTCGGCACCGCGGCCATGTTCCGCGACCACATCCCTCGCCTGGCTTGGAGCCTCTACCCGGTCGCGAACGCACCCTGACCGATACAATCCGATCGACGTCCGGGGTCGTGCCGGGACCGATCTGAGAGGAGAGCGACCATGATCGCGCTGTGGGTGATCCTCGGCATCGTCGTGCTGCTGCTCCTGTGGGGCGTGGCGGCCTACAACCGCTTCGTCTCGCAGCGCCAGGGGATCCGTGACGCCTATGCCAACATCGACACCGAGCTCCGTCGCCGGTACGACCTGATCCCCAACCTCGTGGAGTCGGTGAAGGGCTACGCGTCCCACGAGCGGGCCACCTTCGAGAACGTCACGGCGGCCCGGACGGCGGCCATAGCCGCCCAGGGACCCGCCCAGCAGGCCCAGGCCGAGAACATGCTGACCGCGGCGCTGCGAGGTCTGTTCGCGGTGGCCGAGGCCTATCCCGAGCTGCGGGCCTCCGAGAACTTCCAGGCCCTCCAGACCGAGCTGTCCAACACCGAGGACCGCATCCAGGTGTCCCGGCGCTTCTACAACGCGAACGTCCGCGAGTACAACGAGCGGGTCCAGTCGGTGCCCTCGAACGTCATCGCCTCGATGTTCAGCTTCCAGACCGAGGAGTTCTTCGAGATCGAGGAGGGCGACCGGGCCACGATGGAGGAGGCCCCCAGGGTCGACTTCGGCGGAGCCTCGGGCCAGGCCGGTCCGACGCCGCCGGCCGGTCAGCAGGTCCCGCCTCCGGAGGGCACCCCGCCCAGCCCCTAGCGTCTCGGTGTGCCGACCGGGGCCGTCCTGGGTAGGCTGTTGGACGGAGGAGGTGCCCCATGCTCGAGCGTTTCACCTGGATCAAGCAGTCGGGATACCGGTGGTTGGGGGATGGGAGAACCGTCTACATCGACCCGTGGGGGGTTCCCGATGACTACGAACCCGCGGACGTGGTGTTCATCACCCATGCGCACGACGACCACTACGACCGCAGCGACCTGGCCAAGATCACCCGGAAGGACACGGTGTTCGTCGCCCCCAGGGACGTGGCGGCAGAGCTCTCCGGCGAGGTTATCGCAGTGGGACCCGGAGACAGCATCGAGGCGGGCGGCATCAAAGGGGAGGCCGTGCCGGCGTACAACATCCGACCGGAGCGCCTCCAGATGCATCCGAAGGAGAACAACTGGGTGGGCTACATCCTCGAGCTGGGCGGGAACACCTACTACCACGCCGGCGACACGGACCATCTCCCAGAGCTCGAGGGGATCGCCACGGACGTGGCCTTCCTCCCCGTCGGGGGGACGTTCTGCTGCGGGGTGCCTGAAGCGGCCGGGCTGGCCAAGGCGATCTCCCCTCAGCTCGCGGTCCCGATGCACTACGGGTTCTTCGAGGGCGCGGGGACCGCTCGAGATGGCGACCGCTTCCGTGACGAGGCCGCTCCGGTCAAGGTCGAGGTACTGACCCCGGTGCTCCCGTTCGTCTTCGAGTAGCGCGTGAAGAGCCGGCTCGAGGTGACGAAGCTGGCGGCCATCCTGGTGGCGTCGGGGCTGCTGGTCGGCGCCCTGGTCGCCGCCGTCTCGGTGGGCACCGCGGCGCCGTTCTGTCCCTCGGGATCTCCCGGGGTGGAATGTCAGGCCCTGGTGGCGACTCTGGCCCGCCGAGCCGGGATCGTGGCGGGGGCGGCCACCGTGCTCATGGTCCTGATTGCGGCCGGCCTGATCCGGATGCTGACGCAGGATGACCATCAGCGAGCGGAGCGGGCCATGGAGGCCTACCGGGCGTCGGCGGAACAGGAGGGATGACATGGCACTGGGATACGAGGGCGATCTGTACATCCTGGCGTTCGATCACCGGGGATCGTTCCAGAAGAAGATGCTGGGCATCCAGGGAACGCCGGCCCCGGAGGAGGCCGAGCGGATCTCCGACGCCAAGGCGGTGATCTTCGAGGGGTTCCTCAGGGCACTGGATGAGGGCGCGCCCCGCGCCGACGCCGGCATGCTCGTCGACGAGCAGTTCGGCGCGGACCTGGCAAGGCGGGGCCGGAAGGAGGGCGTGATTCTGGCCATGCCGGTGGAGAAGAGCGGCCAGGACGAGTTCGACTTCGAGTATGGGGAC
>JBOGWD010000154.1:0-12232 GCA_050693275.1 Actinomycetota bacterium
GGGCGACTTGGGATCGGCACCCGTTCACCGGAGTCAGGCAGGTCGAGGCCCACTAGGCCGGCCACACGAGCCACGGCATCCTGGATGGGCTCGGGGAGGGCGCCGGCCACGCCCAGGCCGAGGACCAGGGCCATGGTGGCCGCCAGCCCGACTGCAGCCACACGGACCCCACGGCCCACGCGACGGCGTGGGGGCGAGGGCAGCTCGAGCTTCACCCCAGGCGGGGAGGGGGCAAGCGCCCGGATCGCGGCGAGCTGCCGCCACGCCCCGACGGGTGCGGGCTGCTCGAGCAGGGCCCGGCGGATCGCGGCCAGCGCCGCCGCCGCGTCGGTGACCCTGGAGTCGTCCCGGGCTCCAGGCGTTCCCGCCAGGGCCCGCTCGGTCTGCTCGAGGGTCAGGAGCTCGCCCATCTCACCTCGGTCATCGTCACGCCGCCACATCAGGTCACGCGCTCTCGGGCGATCTCATCGGCCAGCCGAGTCACCGCCCGCTGCAACAGGTTCTTCACCGCTCCTTCGCTCCTGCCCAGGACCCTGGCGACCTCGGCGACGGGAAGGTCGGCCAGGATCCGAAGGAGGACCACCGAGCGTTGACCCTCGGTCAGCTTGTTCAGGACGTCGAGCGCCCAGCGAGAGCCCAGCCGGCCCATGGCCTCACCCTCGGCGTCCCCCATCGGTCCGTGGGGGGCCAGGTCCGCAGGGTCCATCGCCTCCTCGCGTCTCCGGCCCCGTCGCCGGCGTTCGTCCACCAAGCGGCGATGGGCGATCGTGAACACCCAGGAGCGGAAGCCCGCTTCCTCCCCGTGGAAGCGGGGCAGGCCTCGGAACACACCCTCGAAGACCTCGGACATCAGATCCTCGGGCTCGCCGGCCCCCTGCCCGCGAAGGTACCCGAGCAGCGACGGGGCCATGTCCCGGTACAGGGCCTCGATGCCATCCGGTTCCCCGCGGCGGGCGTCCTCCAGCACGCGGCCGAAGCGGGCGCCGATCGTCACATCGGCCTCAGGCGTGCGCGGCCCATCCCCTTCGTAATCGTCGCGGAAGGCCGAAGGGGCACGGGCCACCGGAGACCGGCGGGGCCGACGGATGCCCTGCTTCTACGTGGCAACAGGGCGGGCGCGGTCCAGCGCCTGGTCGAGGTCGTCGGGGAGCGGCTCCTCCACCTCGATCGGCTCACCGGTCACGGGGTGCTGGAACGAGAGTCGCCACGCATGGAGGAACGGCCTGGTGAGGCCCAGCCGTCGGGCGTCCTCGCCTCCACCGCCGTACGACCGGTCCCCCAGGATCGGATGGCCGGCGGCCCGGAGGTGGACCCGGATCTGGTGGGTCCGTCCGGTCCGGGGCCTGGCCACCAGCAGCGTCGTCCCCGGGTGGCGTTCCAGGACCTCGAGGTCGGTGACGGCCTCGACCCCGCCGCCTCGCTCCACCGCCACCCGGGCCCCCCGGCGTCCCAGGGGCGCCTCCACCGTGAAGGCCTCGTGCCCTACCGCGCCCCGAACCAGCGCCAGGTATTCGCGGCTGATCGTCCGCGCCGCCAGCATCCGGGCCAGGCTCCCGTGGGTCTCGTCGTCCTTGGCCACGATCAGGAGGCCCGAGGTGCCGGCATCGAGGCGATGCACGATCCCTGGACGGTCCTCGCCTCCGGCGGAGGAGAGGGTCATCCCCATCCCCAGCAGACGGTTCACCAGGGTCCCGGTCCGGCGGGTGGCGGTGGGATGGGTGACCATCCCGGCCGGCTTGGCCACGACCGCCAGGTGATCGTCTTCGTACCTGACCGGAACGCCGTCGGGCTCCGGTCGCACCTCCGTCCGCACGGACAGGTCCGCCTCGATCCGCTCGCCACCTCGCAGCCTGAACGACTTGGGGCGAGGGACGCCGTCCACGAGCACCGAGCCGCGGGCGATGGCCCGCTGGACATCGGCCCGCGCGGCCCCGGCCAGCGCCGCCAGGACCGCGTCGAGGCGCCCGGGCGTGGCCTCCGCGTCGAAGGTCACGGACCCGAAGGATGCCGCCGGGCGGCACGGTCCCGCCGGATCCCAGAGACGAGCAATACCCCCGCCCCCACGACCAACGCGGAGTCCGCCAGGTTGAACACCGGCCACACGTGGAAGTCGATGAAGTCCACGACCTCGCCGGAGAACCCCGGGCCGCGGACGACCCTGTCCGTGAGGTTGCCGAGCGCGCCGCCGAGCACCAGGCCCAGGCCCACGGCCGCGGCCGTCGACGGAAGGTTCCGCGAGGCGATCAGCACGACCAGGACCACGAGCACGCTGATGACCACGAACAGCGCCGGCACGCTCCCGAACAGCCCGAACGCGCCGCCGGGGTTAGTGGTGAACCGCAGCTGGACCACCGACGGGATCAGCTCCGCGGCATCCCTGCCCTGGAGGAGATGCTCAGCCAGGATCTTGGTGACCCGGTCGAGCGCGTATGCCCCCGCCGCCGTCCCGTAGAGGAGCAGGGTCCGGCGGGCCCTCAGCCGGCCCGCTCCTCTGCCTGCTTGTCCTTGATGCAGAGGGTGGCGTAGGGGAGCGCCCGGATCCTGGCCTTCTCGATCGGCCTGCCGCATCGCTCGCACAGCCCGTAGTTCCCCTGAGCGATCCGCTCCAGGGCGTGATCGATCTTCTCCGTGAGGTCCTTGATGTTGTTCGAGAGCGAAAGATCACGCTCTCGCTCGAAGGTCGCCGTGCCGGCGTCCGCGTACTCCTCGTCGAAGGCGACCTCCCCGGTCAGCTCCGACTGCGGGGTCCGGAACGAGGACTCCTCGATCTCCTCGGCCTGCCGCTGGAGCTCGGCGCGCTCCTCCTCCAGGCGCTTGCGCAGCTCCGTGAGCTCCTTCCTCGTGTACGGCGACTTCTTCGTGGGCATCGCGGCGCGCACCGTAGCACGGGCCCCCGTTTCCGGCAACGCACCTTCCGAAACGGACGAACCGGGCGCCCACCCTCGTCGAGGCACCCGCTACAATGGCCCGCACAGGCGAGGACGGGAACGAGTAGGAAGGAACCCCCCGCCCCAGCGAGCCGGGGACGGTGCGAGCCCGGCGGCGAGGTCCCTCCGAACATCCTCCCCGAGCCGCCGCCCGAACGGCGCCGCCCGGACGATCGGGCGCCCGGTAGGCGCGGACGGGTCCGCCCGTGACAGCGGGGACCGGCCACGGCCGGCCGTGAGCGGGCGGCGCCGCGAGGCGTCGTCAAGCGGGGTGGTACCGCGGGGCCCACGCCTCGTCCCCAGGAGGGACGGGGCGTTTTCGTTGGGAGGAGGAGCGGTGGCGAGGTTCGAGCCGGTCGATCCGAGCGTGGATCTTCCCGCGCTGGAGCGGGAGGTCCTGGCGTTCTGGAAGAGGGCCCGGATCTTCGAGCGCAGCGTGGAGCTTCGGGAGGGCGCTCCGGAATGGGTGTTCTACGAGGGCCCTCCCACGGCCAACGGACGACCGGGCATCCACCACGCCGAGTCCCGCACCTTCAAGGACCTGTACCCGCGGTACCGGACCATGACCGGGCACCGGGTGCCCCGCAAGGCCGGCTGGGATTGCCATGGGCTGCCGGTGGAGCTCGAGGTGGAGAAGGAGATCGGCACCAGAAACAAGCGCGACATCGAGGTATTCGGCATCGCCGAGTTCAACCGCCGGTGCCGGGAGTCGGTCACCCGGTACGTCGAGGACTGGGAGCGGATGACGGAACGGCTGGGCTTCTGGATCGATCTGTCCCAGGCCTACTGGACGATGGATCCCGAGTACATCGAGAGCGTGTGGTGGTCGCTCCGGGAGCTGCACCGGCGGGGCCTGCTGTTCGAGGCGGACAGGTCGGTGGCCTACTGTCCCCGGTGCGGCACGGCCCTCTCGGACCACGAGGTGGCGACCGGGTACACCACCGTCTCCGACCCGAGCGTGTTCGTGAAGTTCCGGATCAGCCAGCCGTCGCGCCCGGACCTCGAGGGCGCCTCGATCCTGGCCTGGACCACCACGCCCTGGACGCTCATCTCGAACCTCGGCCTGGCCGTCTCCCCCGACGAGCGGTACGTCCTGGTCGAGCACGATGGCGACAGGCTCGTCCTGGCCGAGCGCCTCCACGAGTCGGTCCTGGACGTCGGGGACCGGGTGCTGGCCGCGTTCGACGGGCGGGACCTCGTGGGCACACGGTACGAGGCGCTCTACCCAGCCCTGGTGGCCGGCGACGTCCACCGGGTCGTGGCCGCGGATTTCGTCTCGATGGACGAGGGCACCGGCATCGTCCACATCGCGCCGGGGTTCGGCCCCGAGGACCTCGAGCTCGGTCGGCGAGAGGGCTGGCCGACGTACCGACCGATCGACGACGCCGGCCGCTTCACCCGGGAGACGCCCGTCGAGCTCGTTCGAGGCACGTTGGTCAAGGACGCCGACCCCGGGATCACCGAGGACCTCCGGGGGCGGGGGCTCCTCCTGCGAGCCGAGTCGTACGAGCACACCTACCCCCTGTGCTGGCGGTGTGACACGCCGCTCCTGTACATGGCCCGGACCTCCTGGTACATCCGGACCACGGCTCGCAAGGACCGGCTCCTCGAGATCAACGAGTCGGTCAACTGGTACCCCGGACACATCAAGCACGGTCGGTACGGCGACTGGCTGGAGAACAACGTGGACTGGGCCCTGTCCCGGGAGCGGTACTGGGGCACGCCCCTACCGGTGTGGCGATGCGAAGAGCGGCACGTCACGGTGATCGGCTCGCTGGCCGAGCTGTCCGAGCGAACCGGTCGCGACGTGTCCGGAGTCGACCCCCACCGACCGACGATCGATGGGATCGCGTTCGACTGCCCCGAGTGCGGACGGGAGGCAAGTCGGGTCCCCGAGGTGATCGACGCCTGGTACGACTCCGGAGCCATGCCGTACGCGCAGTGGAGCTACCATCCCGATCTCGGCCGGGGGATCGACGAGCGGGAGCGTCGGTTCCCGGCGGACTTCATCTCCGAGGCCATCGACCAGACCCGGGGGTGGTTCTACTCGCTCATGGCCGAGTCGACCCTGCTCTTCGACGAGACCGCGTACCGGAACTGCCTCGTCCTGGGGCTGCTCCTCGACAAGGACGGCCGGAAGATGTCCAAGAGCCTGGGCAACGTGATCAACCCGTTCGAGGTCATGGACCGGTACGGGGCCGACGCGCTCCGGTGGTTCTTCATCGTGTCCGGCTCCCCCTGGTCGGCCCGCCGCGTCTCCATGCAGGCCGTCGAGGAGGGCGTCCGACGACTTCTCCTGACCCTATGGAACACGTTCGCCTTCTTCGTCCTGTACGCGAACGCCAACGGCTTCGACCCAGCGGAGAACGACATCCCCGGGCCGGAGCGGCCGCCCCTCGACCGATGGATCCTGTCTCGCCTCCACGCGACGATCCGAGCGGCCAGGGACGGGCTCGAGGGCTACGACGCCACCGCCGCGGGCCGGGAGATCGCGGGGTTCGTGGACGACCTATCGAACTGGTACGTCCGTCGGGCCAGAGCGCGGTTCTGGGAGGCCGGCGCCAACGCGGCGTCCGCGACCTCTCTCGCCGCACACCGAACGCTGTACGAGTGCCTCACCGCCGCGGCCCGCCTGCTCGCCCCGTTCACGCCGTTCGTGACCGAGACGCTGTGGCGGACTCTCAACGCCGGCGAGGAAGGCGCGCCGGAGTCCGTCCACCTGGCCGACTACCCCCAGCCCGACCCCGCGGCTCGAGACGTGAACCTGGAGGCCGCCATGGCGACGGCCAGGGACATCGTGTCGCTGGGCCGCACGGTTCGGACCGACGCCAGGATCCGGGTGCGCCAGCCGCTGGCCCGGGCCGTGGTCCACTTCCCGGGGGATCCGGCGGGGCTGGAGCCACTCCTCAGCGAGGTCTCCCAGGAGCTGAACGTGAAGGCCGTCGAGTTCGCGGAGTCGGCGGAAGCGCTGGCCGGATGGCGGGCCAAGCCCAACTACCGCGTGCTCGGTCCTCGGCTGGGCGCCCGCGTCAAGGAGGTGGCCGCGTCGCTCGGGGCCGACGACGGCTCACTGGCGGCGGCTCTGGCCCGGGGCGAGCCGGTCACGGTCGAGACGCCGTCCGGGCCGGTGGGGCTCTCCCCGGACGACGTTGACCTCTCGCAGGACACCATCGGCGGCTGGGGCGTGGCCTCGGACGGCAGGCTCACCGTCGCCCTCGACCTCGACGTCACACCCGACCTGGAACGGGAGGGCCTGGCCCGCGAGGTGGTCCGCCTGGTCCAGGACGCCCGGAAGTCGGCCGGCCTCGAGGTCACGGACCGGATCGAGCTCCGACTGGATGCCGAGGGACCGGTGGCCGAGGCCGTCGACGCGCACGGCGAGTGGATCGCCGGCGAGGTCCTCGCGGTGCGGATCGAGCGGGACGACCCGGGGGAGGACGCGGACCGCCGCGAGATCGACGGCCACACGGTGCGGCTCTCGCTCAGGAAGGTGTGATCGTCAAGCGGAAGGCTCGGAGCGGCCCCGGGTCCGGGGCCGGCGCAGGACTCCGGCCAGCAGGAAGACCATGGCCGCCACGCTGGCCCCGATCGAGACGTAGATGAGCAGCAGCCCCTCCCTGGACAACCCCCAGAGCAGGCTCACCACGGCGAGTGCCAGGCACAGCCAGGAGATCGCGAACACGTCCGCCGCTCCGGACGGCCCCTAGCCCTCGTCCCCCCAGAACAGCTCCCGGAGAGAGGGCTCGCCCTCATCGTCGTCCTTGCGGTTTCGGACCTTGGAGGGGTACGGCGCGGCGTCGTCCCCGGGGCCCTCGGCGTCCCCCTCGGCGGTGAAGGCGCTTTCCCAGGCGGACACCAACGGGTCGTGGTCGTCCCCGGATGTCTCCGTCCCTTCACCGGAGGGATCGACCGACGTCCAGGGCGCCGTGGCCTCCTCCGGAGGCTCCGGCTGGGGCTCGATCAGGGGCGGCTCCGGTGTGGGCTCGGGAGCCTCCGCGATCGGCGCCGCGGCCGGCCCGGCCATGGGGGAAGGCGGACCCGTCTCCGCAGCCCGCGGTGTCTCGGCCTGCGGCTCCTCGTGCGAAGCCGGAGCGTCCTCCGGCTCGGGTTCGGCGGCCCGCGCCCGGCGGGCGTCGTCCTTGAGGCGCCGCGCATGGTCCTGGATCAGCCCGGCCATCTGCTGCAGGAACTGACGCTCCTGGAGGAGGAAGGACGTCGGCAGCCCGGAGGCCGCCATCGCCGGACCTGCCCCGGCTTCCGTGGCCCGGACCTCCGCGTCCTCGACCAGCCGGGCGGCATGCTCCCGGGCCTGCCGCACGATCCCTTCGGCCTGGCGCTGAGCCTCCTCGAGGCCGCCGGGGGCACCCCCGCCCTCGGCGATCTGCTCGCGGAGCCGCTTGTTCTCCTCGTGGAGCGCGGCCAGGTCCTCGGTCACTCCGTCGAGGAACTCGTCGACGTCGCGCTCGTTGTAGCCCCGGAACGCCAGACGGAACACCTTCTGCTGGATGTCGACCGGCGTCAGGCGCTGATGCTCCGGGACCTCGGCGCCGGGCACCTCGGCGCCGGGCACCACCTCGCCGAAGCTGCCCTCGGCCTCTCGCTGCCGCTTCTTCCTCTTCCTCGCCACGGGCTTCGCCTCCTCTACAGACCGATCCCGCACCCCATGGCCGCCTGGATCACTCCCAGGGCCACGAACACGATGATGGGAGAGAGGTCCAGACCCACGGTGCCCATCCTAACCGGCGGAAGGAGCCCCCTTACAAGTCCGAGCACCGGCTCCGTGAGGTCGTGAACCAGATCCCACAGGACGCGCCCGATTCCGGACATCGGCGGCGGGAACCACGACAGGATGATCCTGGCGAACAGGATCACCCAGTAGATCGTCAGAACGATGCAGATGACCTGAACCACCGTGCTCACGCTGGTTCCTCCCCTGATCGAGGCGGGAGTCTATTCGATGGAACCGGGACCGCGGGGTCAGAACTGGTTGTAGAAGCCGCCTTCCTTGATCCGCTCGCGCTCCTCGGCGGAGACCTCGACGTCGGCCGGGGTCAGCAGGTACACCCGCTGGGCCACCAGCTCGATCTTGCCGTTCTGCGCGAACACGAGCCCCGAGGCGAAGTCGACGAGTCGGCGAGCGATCGAATCCTCCGTCCCCTGGAGGTTCATGATCACCGGGACACCGTCCTTGAACCGATCCCCCAGCTCGCGTGCCTCGTTGAATCGCTTGGGCTCGGCCCGGTGGATGGCACCCGCGCTGGGCTGGGTCTTGGGGATGGTCCGGATGATTGCCTCGGGCGTCTCCGGCATCGGCGCCGACGCCGGGTCCTGACGGCCGAAGCGGCGAAGCGGGCTCTCCTCGGCCCGGGGACGGCCGAGCACTCGGTCGTCCACATCCTGGCCGTCGCGCTCCATCGCCTCGAGCTCGTCGTCCTCGACCAAGCCGAGGTACTTCATCGTCTTCCGCCAGATCCCTGCCACGGTGCTACCTCCTTGAGACCTCGACCTCGCGCGGGCCGAAGATCGCCGTCCCGACCCGCACCATCGTAGCGCCTTCCTCGACGGCCGCCTCGAGATCGGCGGACATCCCCATCGAAAGCTCCCGGACGTCCTCGAGCCGGTCACCGAGCCGATCCCGCAGCTCGCGCAGGGACGCGAACGTGGGGCGGGGATCCGCCATGGGCGGCGCCACGGCCATCAGCCCCCGGACGCGCAGGCCGCCACGCCCGGCCATCCGGTCGGCGAACGCCTCGACATCGCCGGGCGGCACGCCCACCCGTGCGCCTGTGAAATCCACCTCGATCAGGCACTCCATCGGACGGTCGCGCTCCTCCGCCAGACGGGCCAGACGCTCGGCGGCCGGGCCCGGCTCGAGACTCTGCACCATGTCCGCCGCGTCCAGCAGCCGGGGGACCTTGTTCCGCTGGAGACGACCGACGAAGTGCCACGTCGCCTCCGGCGCCAGGTCCCGCTTCCCGACCAGCTCCTGCACGTAGTTCTCCCCGAACTCGGTGAGCCCGGCCCGGGACGCCAGGGCAACGGTCTCCCCGGGCACCCCCTTGGTGACCCCGATCATCCGCACCTCCTCGGGCCGGCGCCCGGCCCGCCGGCAGGCCGACGCCACCCGCTCCCGGACCCGGACCAGGGAACGCTCCAGCCGGCGCAGTCTATCACCCTCGTTGACAGGATGCGACACGACCGGTCTCCCGTGATCTCTCGTCCCGTTGGTTCACTGGCGCATCGCCACCATCACGTGGCGGCCGGTTCGCCCGTCTCGGCGGTGGGAGAAGAAGCGCTCCGGCTGGCACGCCGTGCACCCCCCCATGACCTCGATGTCACTCACCCCGGAGGCTGCCAGCGCCCGTGATGCCGTGGCCTCGAGGTCGAGGGCCATCCGGCCATCCCGTCGTTCGACGACCGCTCCCCCGGGGGATCCCCGGTCCACCGCATCCACGACCTCGGGCCCGACCTCATAGTGGCACGGGCCGATCGCCGGGCCGATCGCCGCCGAGGCCGCGGACGGATCGCCGAGCTCGGACGCCGCGGTCGCCAGGATCCCCGCCGCCAGCCCCCGCCACCCCGCGTGGACCAGGACCAGGAGGTCGTCGGCGACGAGCACGATCGGCAGGCAGTCGGCCACGAGCACGGCCACGGGAAGGCCGGGCAGGTCGGTGGCCACGGCGTCGGCCTCGCCGAGGGCGGTGGCCGGATCCTCGAAGCCGGCGCCGGCCCCGACCTTCGTCACGCGGACGAGCTCCGTCCCGTGGACGTGCCTCGCCGTGGAGAACGGAGGGATACCGAGGGCCTCGACCATCCGGTGCCGATTGCGCCGGACGCGCTGGAGATCGTCACCGGTGCGGAATCCGAGATTGAGGCTGTGGAAGGGTGGGTCGCTCACGCCGCCTCCCCGCTCGGTGAACGCGGCGAGGACACCCCGGCGCTCGAGCCGCGGGGCCACGAGCACGCGCACATCGCCGGCCAGGCTTCGTCGCTCCATAGGTTGGGTGGGGGCGGGGAGAACCTACACTCGAGGCGGGGGAAGGGCGCCTCGTTCGGCCCTCCCCGCCCCCACGTCTTCGCGCGGGACTCGGTCCCGCTCCTATTTCAGGAAGTCGGGGATGTCCAGGTCGTCCTCGCCGTCGTCGAAGGAGCGGACGCCGGCCGGCTGGGGGGCCGGCTGGAACAGGTCGTCCTCCTCATCCGAATCCTTCAGCAGCGAAGGGACCGGGATGTCCTCCTCTCCTTCTTCCGTCTCCTCCTCCAGGCTTCGGGGCCGCTGCGCCAGCAGCGGGGGCCGGAACTCCGGCGCGGCGTCACGGTCGAAGCCCGCGGCGATCACCGTGACCCGGACCTCGTCTCCAAGGGCGTCGTCGATCACCGCGCCGAAGATGATGTTGGCGTCAGGGTGAGCGGCCCGGGTGATGGCCTCGGCGGCCCGGTGGACCTCGTGCAGCGTGAGGTCCGAGCCACCACCGATCGACAGCAGGAGGCCCTTGGCTCCCTCGATCGACGCCTCCAGGAGCGGCGACGAGATCGCCGCTCGGGCGGCGTCCTCGCTCCGGTTGTCACCCGTTCCGCCGCCCACACCCATGAGGGCCGAACCGGCGTCGTGGAGGACGGTACGCACATCGGCGAAGTCCAGGTTGATGAGCCCCGGCGTCGTGATGAGCGCCGTGATGCCCTCCACGCCCTGATAGAGAACCTGGTCGGCCATCCGGAACGCGTCCAGCATCGAGGTCTCGTCGTCGGAGATCTGGAGCAGGCGGTCGTTGGGCACGATGATCAGCGTGTCCACGCCCTGCTTCAGGTCCTGGATCCCCGACTCGGCCTGCGTGGCCCGCCGGCGGCCCTCGAACGAGAACGGTCGCGTGACCACGCCGATGGTCAGGGCCCCCAGCTCCCGGGCTACGCCGCACACGATCGGAGCGCCACCCGTGCCGGTGCCGCCGCCCTCCCCGGCGGTGACGAACACCATGTCCGCGCCCTTGAGGATCTCCTCGATCTCCGCCCGGTGCTCCTCGGCCGCCCGGCGGCCGATCTCCGGATCCGATCCCGAGCCCAGCCCGCGGGTCGTCTCCCGCCCGATGTCGAGCTTCACGTCGGCCTCGGACATCAGGAGCGCCTGGGCGTCCGTGTTCACCGCCACGAACTCCACGCCCTTGAGCCCGGCCTCGATCATCCGGTTCACGGCGTTGACGCCGCCGCCGCCGATCCCGACGACCTTGATGACCGCCAGATAGTTCTGCGGAGCCTGCATCATGCTCGTCGCCTCCGTGTCCTGGTCACCTCGGCGTCCAGGGGGCCGCTACCTGCGGAGACCCCATCTCTCAACCTCCACTCGACCTTGAATGTTATGTAAACCTCATCTACAGGTCGGGTACGCTACCAGCAAGCCACGGGGAATGTCAACCCGCCCGGGGGGCTAGCTCTAGGTACCAAGGACGTTATTCACCCAGGTCCTCCTGGGAGACTGGTGCTGTCGAGAACCAGCTCCCGAAAGGAGGACCCCGGTGGGACTCCACGCTAACGCACGAACCTGCCCCAGGAGCCGAAAGCACCTCTGCGAGCGCGTCCGCAACGAGCGGTGGGCGGTCGGGGAGGCCGCTCAAGCAGCCGGGGTGGTCGGAGCGGACCGCTTCCAAGTGGCTCGCTCGGTACGACGCTGAGGGAGAGGCTGGCCTGGTCGATCGGACCTCGAGGCCGGCCACGATCCCGATCCGGGTGCCGGAGGACCGGGTGGCAGCCATCGCCGACCTGCGCCGCCTGCGGATGACCGGGGCCCAGATCGCCGAGGCCTTCAGCATGCCCCTTTCGACTGTGGGGCTGGTCCTGCGCCGGGTCGGCCTGGGGAACCTGCGGAAACTCGAGCCGGAGGAGCCTGCGAACCGCTACGAACGCCGCCATCCTGGCGAGCTCCTCCACATCGATGTGAAGAAGCTGGGGCGGTTCGAACAGCCTAGCCACCGCGTGCACGGGGACAAGCGCCGCCGGACTCGCCGTGCCGGATGGGAGTTCGTGCACGTGTGCATCGACGATGCGACCAGAGTGGCCTACGTCGAGGTCCTGGAAGACGAGAAGGGCGCCACGGCGGTGGGGTTTCTCCGTCCCGCTGTGACGTTCTACCGTTCCCTGGGTGTGGAGGTCGAGCGGGTGATGACGGACAACGGCAGTCCCTACGTCTAATGGCTCTCGAGCAGTCGACACGAGAGACTGCTCTCCGAGCCACCGGCGGGTGAGCACTCCGAACGCCAGGGCGAGTCAGCCCTAAAGCTAGATCGTGCCCCCGCCGGGAGGCGAGGAGCCGA
>JBOGWD010000155.1:0-4857 GCA_050693275.1 Actinomycetota bacterium
TTCCCCCACGAGTTCTCCGGCGGACAGCGGCAGCGCATCGGGGTGGCCCGGGCCCTGGCCCTCCGCCCCCGGCTGGTCGTGTGTGACGAGCCCGTGTCGGCCCTCGACGTGTCGATCCAGGCCCAGATCCTGAACCTCCTGGAGGACCTCCAGGAGGAGTTCAACCTGACGTACATCTTCATCGCTCACGATCTCTCCGTCGTCAAGCACATGAGCGACCGGGTCGCGGTGATGTACCTGGGCCGGATCGTGGAGATCGCGCCGGGCGACACGCTCTACCTGAACCCGAAGCACCCGTACACGGGGGCCCTGCTGTCGGCGGTCCCCATCCCCGACCCCGGGCTGGCGGCCCAGAGGCGGCGCATCATCCTCGAGGGCGACGTGCCCTCGCCGATCGACCCCCCCTCGGGGTGCCGGTTCCATCCCCGGTGCCCGCGAGCCCAGTTCCCGGTGTGCAAGGAGGACGACCCGGAGCTTTCACCGCATCACCGAGGCCAGCTCGCCGCCTGTCACTTCCCGCTGGAAGACCGGGCCGTGATAGAGTCGACGGCCTGAAGTCCGAGGGTTCGGAAGGATCTCGTCATGCTCATCGCCACCGTGATCGTCCTCCAGGTCATCTCCGCCGCCCTCATGATCCTGTTCATCCTGCTTCACGCGGGACGGGGCGGCGGTCTGTCCGACATGTTCGGCGGCGGCGCGGGCCTGGCCGGCGGCACGGCGGTCGAGCGGAACCTCGACCGCATCACCGTCGTCACGGCCGTTATCTTCGCCGTCACCACGTTCTACCTCGCCTGGAAGTGGGTCTAGGGGCCCAGCGCCCCCGAACGGTGCCGCTCCACCTCGGATGGCTCC
Source organism: Actinomycetota bacterium (assembly GCA_050693275.1). Lineage (GTDB taxonomy): Bacteria > Actinomycetota > UBA4738 > UBA4738 > CALAEC01 > CALAEC01. The sequence goes on from JBOGWD010000155.1 coordinate 853, forward strand.
CGGTGGCCGCGGCCGTGCTCCTGGTCGCCTGTACCGCTCCTCCCGGGGGCGACGGCCCGCCGGTGGTCGGTCCGTCCGCCGGAGCCACCCCGCCAGCCTCGCTTCGGCTGGCCACCTCGTTCGCCTCGAGCCTCGACCCCCGCGACCTGGACTCGGCCGACGCGCTCCAGCTGGCCTCCCAGGTGTTCGATGGGCTGGTCGGCTACGATCCGGTCACCCTGGAGACGCTCCCGGCGGCTGCCGAGCGATGGGATATCGACGAGGGCGGGGCCCGGTTCGTCTTCCACCTCCGCCCCGGGATGACGTTCCACGACGGCGCTCCGGTCCGGGCCCAGGATTTCGTGTTCGCCTGGAACCGACTGGCCGACCCGCTCGCCGCGAACCCCTACTCGTTCCTGCTCGAGCGGGTGGAAGGGTTCGGGCGATACCAGGAGCAGATCCGGGTCACCAGGCTGTCGGGGGTCGTGGCCAGGAACGACCTCACGCTGGAGGTGACGCTGGTGCGTCCGTGGCGCGACTTCGTGGCCCTCCTCGGACACCCGTCGCTGTCGCCCGTTCCGCCCGCGGCCGGGGGCGAGACGTTCGGGACCCAGCCCGTCGGCAACGGCCCTTATCGGCTGGCGGCGGCGCTCTCTCCCGGCTCCCCGCTGGTGCTTCAGCGCTTCGACGCCTACTACGGGATCCCTCCGGCGGTCCCCACGCTCGAGTACCGGACCTTCGAGGTCCCGTCCGAGGCCTGGCCGGAGTTCCTCGCCGGGGAGCTGGATCTGGCCCCGATTCCTCCCGCGCTCCTGGCCGTGGCGGAGAGCAGCTTCGGGGACCGAGGGGTCACGGAGCTGACCAGGCTCCTGTACTGCGGCTTCAACGAGGAGGATCCTCGCTTCGAGGACGCCGACCTTCGACGGGCCGCCTCGCTGGCGGTCGGTCGTGATGTCATCGCCGCCGACATCTATGGCGGGGCGGCAGTCCCGGCCACGGGCGTGGTGCCTCCGTCACTCCCGAGCTATCGGCCCGATCTCTGCGTGGGACGCTGCACGCACGATCCGGAGGGGGCGGGGAGCCTGGTGGAGGGGATCCTCAGGAGGAACCGCACGTTCTCCCTCGACTACCCGTCATCGCCGGTGGCCGACCAGCTGGCCGGAACGCTCGTGGCGCAGCTCGAGGAGGTCGGTCTGACCGTCACCCCCCGCCCGCACGACCAGGTGGGTTTCCGCGACCTCCTGGACCGGGGGCTGCACGAGATGTTCTGCCTGGTGTGGGTAGCCGACTACCCCCGGCCCCAGGCCATGCTCGAGCCGCTCCTCGACTCGGGGTCCGCGGACAACCACGCGCGGGTGTCGGACCGGGACCTCGACACGCTCCTGGAGCGGGGGCGGACCGAGCCCAGCCCGGAGATCCGGACCGAGATCTATGCCGAGGTCGAACGGCTGGCGCTGGAGCGGATGCACGTCCTCCCGGTGGTGTGGTTCCGCTCCCATCTGGCCGCGCACCCTGGTGTGGAAGGGTTCGTGGTCGACCCTCTGGGACGGTACGATGCCGCCGCCCTCCGGTTCGCCGCCTAGCCTCCGGGCGGTCGTCTCCGCCGCGCTCGTCCTCCTGGGCCCGGCGTGTCCCGGCGACGAGCGTCCACGTCCGCCGGTGCGTGAACGGCCGGCGCCGGCGGGGACGGTGCGGGTCGGCTACCCGGAGGAGCCGCCGACCCTCAACCCGGTCACGGATCCGTCGCCGGCGGCCAGGGACCTCCTCCGCCCGCTCCTCCCGTCGTTCTTCCTGATCACGCCGGACCTCCGGTACGAGCCCTACCTGCTCGCCGCCGAGCCGGAGGTGGTGGCGGCCGATGGCCGGGTCGAGGTTCGATTCCGCATCCGCGACGAGGCGATCTGGAGCGACGGGACCCCGGTGACCGTTGAGGACGTGGCCTTCACCCGGCGGGTCATGACCGATCCGGCGGTGGACCCCTGGAACCCGACCGGTTTCGATCGTTTGGTCGACGTCGTGGCGGACTCTCCGAAGGCCGGGCGACTGGTCCTCGAGGAGCGGTGGCCGGGCTGGCGGGACCTGTTCGCCGCCGGCCGGTTCGTGCTTCCGGCCCACGCAGCGTCGGACCCGAGGGACGTCGCTCGCTGGAACGATGGGCCGCCGGCGACCGCGGGGCCGTTCCGCCTGTTGGGATGGGTCCGGGGGCGCTCGGTGACGATGGCCGCCGATCCCGCGTTCTGGGGTCCGGTCCCGTCGATGGAGCGGATCGAGGTGGCCTTCGTGCCCGATCCGACCACGGCGCTCCAGCTGTTGGAGCGCGGGGTCCTCGACGTGGTGGCATCGATGCCGGGGGTGTCGTGGGGGCGACGGCTGGAGATGGCCGGCGCGACGGTCTCCAGGGGGGTGGGGCCCGACGTGGTCTCGCTGGTGATCAACGCGGAGACCGTCGAGGACCCGGACCTGCGGCGACGGATCGCCCACGCCGTGGACCGCACCCGATTCCTCGAGGTCGTCCTCCGCGACGACGCCGAGCCCGCCGAGGGGATCCTCGTGCCAGAGCAGGCGGGAGCGGAGCCGGCGTGGGCCTCCTACGGGACCGGTCGGCTCCCCGTGGCCGACGCGCCCGGAGAGCTGGACCTGATCTACGGGCGGGCCGAGCTGACCGATCTCCTGGCCCGGTACATCCAGGCCGAGCTGGAGCGGGCAAGGATCGACGTCGAGCTGGTGAGCCTGGAGGCCGACGTATTCCAGGGCACCTTCCTGCCCGACCGGCGGTTCGACCTGGCCCTGCTCGAGACTCGCACGGGCCCCGCCCCCGAGCTGTGGCGGTGGGTGGAGGTGACGGGATCGGGCCCGTCGGTCACCGGGCTGTCTCAGCAGGCCCTGGCCGACCTGGTGCGCGCGGCCGGGGGAGGGGAGGAGGCGGCACTCCGACGGGCGCAGCGGCGGCTGGCGACCCTGGCCGCCGTCCTGCCCCTGTTCCGGCCCAGGGTGAGCATGGGGTGGAACGAGGGCGTCACCGGCCCGGCGGCCAACCCCACCGTCGACGGCCCCCTGTGGAACGCCTCGACCTGGGCCGAGACCCCAGACTGAATCCGGCCTGCTTCGGTGTGCGGGGGCCATCGGACGGGAACAACTTCGGGACATCCGACGACAGGAGGGCCGCCGTGAACGGGATCGACATGCTGAAGGACGACCACCAGCGGGTGGACAAGCTGTTCAAGGAGTTCGAGGGGGCAGGGGACCGAGCCTACAAGACCAAGCGCGATCTGGTCGATCGGATCGTCCATGAGCTTCGGACGCACAGCTCCATGGAGGAGGAGGTCCTGTACCCGACGGCTCAGGCCCAGGTTGCCGACGCCAAGGACATCGTCCTGGAGTCCGAGGAGGAGCACTCGGTGGTCAGCGATCTGCTCACGGAGCTCGAGGGCATGGAGCCCGAGGACGAGCGCTTCGACGCCAAAACCACCGTCCTCATGGAGAACGTACGTCATCACGTGGAGGAGGAGGAGAACGAGCTCTTCCCCAAGATCGAGAAGGCCCTGGGGGAGGAGCGCGTCGAGCAGCTGGGCGCGGAGATGGAAGCGGTGAAGCAGCGGCTGGTGGTCTAGGACCGGGACCGTATACTTGGTCCGAGTCGGAGTGGCGGAATCTGGTAGACGCGCTAGGTTGAGGGCCTAGTGGGCGAATAGCCCGTGGGGGTTCAAATCCCCCCTCCGACACAGGGTCAACAAGATGCCACTCGCCCATTAGGCGGAGCCAGGACCTACCCCCACCGGTGGTAGGCGGGGTGTCCCTCCTCAACCTTGACGAACACGCCTCGGCACGTGGCGCAGACCTTACCGCCTGCCTGCAACTCGGCCTCGACGGTGACCCTGTCCCCGTCGACCTCGACGGGCCGAGCGGATAGCAGGACCTCTCTATCGATAGGTGCGGGCCGCCTGAGCTTCACATGGAACTCCGAGGTGACCGTGACGGCTGCCTCCACCAGCCCTTGCTCGCGCAGGAGCGTCGTGGCCGCGCACC
>JBOGWD010000156.1:0-3621 GCA_050693275.1 Actinomycetota bacterium
GTCTCGGCCGAGCAGGAGTACTCGCCGTTCGAGCTGGGCATGGACCGCCTGGTCAACCTGAAGAAGGCCGACTTCGTGGGGAATCGCGCCCTGGCCGAGGAGCAGGCGGCAGGCGGCCCACCCCGGCGCCTGGTCGGCCTGACCTACGACTGGGAGGGGATCGAGCGGGCCTTCGCCGCGCACGGCCTTCCGCCGGCGCTCGTGCCCGAGACCACCTCGGAGCGCACGCCGCTCCGCCGGGGCCGGCGGCATGTGGGGCGGGTGACCAGCACCACGTGGTCGCCGATGCTCAAGCGGGTGATCGCCCTGGCCTCCGTGGGGAAGGAGCACGCCGAGCCGGGCACGCCCCTCGAGGCCGAGTGGACCGTCGAGGGCCACCGCCACCCGGTCACCGCCACCGTGACGCCCCTGCCCTTCCTCGATCTCGCCCGCAAGCGCGCCTGACACTCACCCGTCCAGAAGGGCCAGGACCTCCCCCAGGCCACGGATGGAGCGCTCGGTGATCGGATTCACCACCAGGATCCCCTCGTCGGCACCGGCCTCAGCGAGGTCTCGGAGCCCCGCGGCGATCCGATCCGTGCCCCCCGTGAGCGGTGGCACGTCCTCCTCGGCCGGCCGCTCCTCCGCGTCTGGGTCGAGCACCACCAGGACGCACGCGCTGCGGGCGATCTCCCCCGGCTCGCGTCCAACTCCCTCCGCCAGAGCGCTCGCCCTGGCGTTCAGGGCGGCGAATCCCTCCGGCCTGTTCCCGTACCACTCGTACCAGGTGTTCCACGTATCGATGTGCGGCAACGTCGCTCGGAGGATCCGCTCGCCGTCGCTTCCCACCATGAGCGTCGGTCGTCTGGCGGGCCGAGGGAGGAGGATCACGTCGTCCACGCCCACGAACCGGCCGGAGAACGTGACCCGTTCCCCGGACACGAGCCGCCGGATGATCTCGAAGGCCTCTTCGAATCGGGAAGCGCGGTGATCGAACGGGAGATCGAACGCTCGGAACTCGACCTCGTTCCATCCCGCGCCGAGCCCGAGGACCAGACGGCCCCCGCTGATCTCGTCGACCGTGGCCGCCATCTTCGCCAGCACAGCCGGGGGATGGAACGCCGTGCACGCCACCAGCGGGCCCAGCAGGACCCGTTCGGTCAGGGCGGCCAGGCCGGCCAGCATCGTCCATGTCTCCCAGGGACCGCGCTCCGGCCGGCCGTCCCCCCGGTACAGGAGGTGGTCGCCGAGCCAGATGGAGTCGAAGCCGGCGGCCTCGGCGGCTCGAGCCATGGCCGCGTACTCGGGCCATCGCACCTCGCGCTCGACCTCGGGGAGCTGTACGCCCACTCGGAGCGGCCGGGTCATGGCGCTAAGGAAGGAGCTCGGTGGCGAACTCCGCGAAGGCCTCGGTGTGGGCGACCACGTCGGCCTCGGTGGTGGCCGGGGACATCAACGCCATGTTGTGGAACGGCGTCATCAGGATCCCCCGGTTCAGCAGGTACAGATGGACCAGGGCATCGAGATCGGGATCCTTGCGAGCGGCCGCCTCGCCGCCGTTCCGGGGCGGATCGGGCTGGAACAGGTACTCGGCCCGGCACCCCAGGCGGGTGACGTGCCACGGCGCGTCGTGCTCGGCGATCGCCCCCTCCACGCCTTCCGTGAAACGCTCGGCCAGCGGGATCATCCGCCCGTAGGCCTCCTCGGTCAGCACCCGCTCCAGCGTCACCCGCATGGCCGCCAGGGAGAGCGCGTTCCCGGCCAGGGTCCCGCCGATCCCGCCGACGTCCTGGTAGTCGGCGCCGGTCCGGGCGAACATCCGGTCGGCCACCTCCTCGGTGACGCCGAAGGCTCCACTCGGCACCCCGCTCCCGATCGGCTTCCCGATCGTGACCACGTCGGGCTCCAGGCCGTCGGCCGCCGTGACGCCGCCGGGACCGGCCGAGATCGTGTGGGTCTCGTCGATGATCAGGAGCGTCCCGGTCCGGCGGGTGATCTCGCGGAGCGCGTCGTGGAAGCCCGGCTCGGGGAGCACGATGCCGATGTTGGTCAGGGCCGGCTCGGTGAGGACGCAGGCCACGTCCTCGGCCGCCAATGCATCGTCCAGCGCGTCGGCGTCGTTGAACTCGACCACCTTCGAGGTCAGGGTCGGGTCGACCGGCGGGCCGACGTTCCCCTCCCGCGAGTGCGGCTTCCCCTCCGGGCTCAGCGTGACGAACGTCTCGTCCACGGTGCCGTGGTAGCAGTAGTTGAACACCAGGATTCTGGGCCGGCTGGTGATCTCCCGGGCCAGCCGCACCGCGAAGCGGTTGGCGTCGGTGGCCGTGAGCGTGAACTGCCACCGCGACACGCCGAATCGCCGGGTGAGCTCCTCCCCCACCCAGATGGCGTCCTCGGTGGGGAGCATCGCCGTGATCCCCTTGCCCATCCGCTCGGCGATGGCCGCCACGGCCGCGGGCGGGGCGTGCCCGGTCATCGCACCAGAGTCGCCCAGGCAGAGGTCGACGTAGGTGTGACCGTCGACGTCGCGGACCCGGGACCCGAAGGCCTCGGCCATGAACACGGGGAACCCCCCGGCCCACTCGAGCATCCAGGTCATCGGCACGCCGCCGAGGAGCGAGCCGCGAGCCCGCTCGAACAGCTCGCGAGACCGCGGATGGCGCTCCGCGAACGCGGCCCGCTCCCGGGCCATCAGCTCCCCGACTCGCTCGTGGTCGATCTCGCTCACGTCGGCCACCCCGTGAACGCGTGGAGCCCGCGCTTGATGAGCTCGTTCAGCAGGATGGCCCGCTGGATCTCGGACGTGCCCTCCCAGATCCGGTCCACCCGCACCTCGCGCCACAGCCGCTCCACCGGGTTCTCGCGCATGTACCCCCGGCCGCCGTGGATCTGCACGGCCCGGTCCAGGACCCGGCCGGCGGTCTCGGAGCAGAGCAGCTTCGCCGCGGCGGCCAGCGCGTGGAGGTCGGAGCGCTCCAGCTCGCCCCGGGCCGCCTGCCACGACACCCGGTACAGGAGCGACTTCGCCCCGGCCACCTCCGCGGCCATGTCGGCCAGCATGAACCCCACGCCCTGGTGCTCGGCGATCGGCCGGCCGAACGCCCGGCGCTCCCGGGCGAAGGCCAGCGACAGGTCGAGCGCCCGGATCGCCGCGCCCACGGTGCGGGCCGCGATCATCAGCCGCTCCTCCACGAACCACTCCCGAGTCAGGTCGTTCCCCCCGCCGATCTCGCCCAGGACCTCGTCCTCGCCCACCACGACGTCGTCGAGGGCGAAGATCGGATGCTCGAACACGAACCGGTGCATGTACTTCGGAGTGCGCACCAGCCGCACCCCGGGGAGAGTACTGTCCACGAAGAACACCGTCGGCAGCGAGGGGTCACCGTCCACGTGCGCGTGGACCAGGAGGAAGTCGGCCACGTCGCCGGTGGTCACGTGCCACTTCTCGCCGCGGAGGACGAACGCCCCGTCCTTGCGCATCGCTGCCGTCTCGATCCGGGAGGGATCGGAGCCCGCGCCCTCCTCGGTGATGGCGTAGGCGTCCCGGCGCTCCCCCCGGCACGCCGGCCGGAGGTACTCCTCCTTCTGGGCCTCGGTCCCCTCGCGCAGGGGGATCGACGGGCGCCACGGCACGTCCCACAG
>JBOGWD010000157.1:0-8769 GCA_050693275.1 Actinomycetota bacterium
GCCTCCTCGGTGAGCCGCGACTTGCCCACCCCCGCGGACCCGAGGATCGTGAACAGGTAGCAGGCCTCCTCGGTCGCGCTCAGCTCGAAGGCCTGTCGAAGGAGCGTCAGCTCGCCGGCCCTCCCCACGATGGGGGATCGGAGCCCCCGCGCGGTTCGCGGATCTGCGTCCCGAACCTCCACCAGCCGGTACGTTCGAACCTCCTGGTCCTTCCCCCGGAGCCGCATCAGATCGGTCGGCTCGGCGAGCACGACATCGCGGACCAGCTGGAATGTGTCCTCGCCCAGGAGGATCTCTCCGGGCGGGGCGGCCTGCTCCAGGCGGGCCGCCACGTTCACCGCGTCGCCCGCGACGAACCCCTGCCCGGCGACCAGATCCCCGGCCACGACCTCGCCGGTGTTCACCCCGACCCGCATCTCCAGGGTCACCCCGAACCCTCGTTCCAGCTCCTGGTTCAGGGACCGCAGCGCGCTGCGCATCTCCGCCGCGGCGCGGACGGCCCGGAGGGCGTCGTCCTCGTGCACCGCGGGGATGCCGAATACGGCCATGACAGCGTCGCCGATGAACTTCTCCACGGACCCCCCGTGCCGCTCCAGGACGGCCGCCATCTCTTCGAAGAACCGTGACATGACCCGGCGAAGAGATTCGGCGTCCAACCGCTCCCCGAGGGCCGTGGAGCCGGTCACGTCGGCGAACAGCACCGAGACCGTCTTCCGAACCTCCCGGAGCGGGGCCTCCACGTCCAGCCCCCGTCCGCAGGCCTGGCAGAATCTGGCCCGGTCGGCGTTCGGCTCGCCGCATGAAGGGCACGTCCTCACGTTCGCAGTCTAGGCCCGGTCGTATCCTGGAGGCCGTGTTCGTGTGGGGGTATCTCGACGCCGACGGCGCGGAGGCGGGGGAGTCCGAGCCGTTCGACGAGCGGGAGGCCGCCGAGTCCTGGCTGGGCGAGGCGTGGGCCGACCTCCTGGCTCGGGGGGTGGAGGAGGTGGTCCTGGTCGATCGGGATCGAGGCCGAACGCTCTATCGCATGGGGCTGCGGGAGGCCTAGGGCTCCCAGGCGGTCCTCGATCAGCCCGAGGAGGACGGCGCCGGCCCTGTGCAGCGCCCGGGGCCGGCAGTTCCGGACCACGTCCGTGGGCAGGTGGTGGTTCGGCTCGGGGCCGGTCCACAGGAACGCGGCCGGCGTGCCCGCCCGGGCGAACGGCCCGTGATCCGAGATGTCCCCCAGGGACCGGACGTTCGCCCGGAAGCCGACGGCGCGCGCGGCGCGGGCCAGGATCCGGGAGCCGCGGCGCGGCGTGCCATTGAGGCTCGCCGCGATGAACCGGCGAACCTTTCCGATCATGTCCGCGGACACCATCAGCTCCAGCGCCCGGCGTTCCGGCGCCCTCATGCGGTCGACGTATGCGTCGGAGCCCAGGTGATGGTCACCGCCCGGCTGGAACTCCTCGGCACCGAACGCCACCAGGGCCAGGCCCGGCGGCGGCCCGCCGGTCGCCGAGAGGATCCGGGCCAGCTCGAGGACGACGGCCACCCCGCTGGCGTTGTCGTTGCCGCCCGGCGAGCCGCCCACGGTGTCGAGGTGTGCCCCGATGAGGAGCCGGACGTCCCCGTCGCCCGGCCGGCGGGCCACCAGGTTCCAGGACCGGCCGCCCTGGGGGAGGCGGAAGCCCTGCCGGCGAACGTCGAAGCCCGACGTCTCGAACCTCCCGCGGACGTAGCGGAGCGCCCGACGGTACGCCGCGGAGCCGGCCGGCCGGGGCCCGATCCGCCCGGCCAGCCGCCGCACGTGGGCGAACGCCGCGTCCGTGGAGAAGGTCTCGGTGCCCTGGGCGGCGGCGGGCTCGCGGGCCGGGGCGGCGGCCCCGGATGCCGCCGCCGGCTGAGCCAGGGACCCCAGGACGAGCACGAGGACGGTGACCCGGCGCACCGCGAGCCAGGGTACCTCCGGGCGATCAGCGAACGGGGACGCGGGCCAGCGTCTCGCGGAGCCGGGCCGCGGCGGGCTCGGGGCCGACGAAATTGATCGACATCCCCGAGCCGAGCTCGAAGCCGGCGGGCGTCACCATCCGCGGCAGCACCCGGAGGTGCCACAGGAAGAACGGCTTCGACTCCTCGCCAGCCGGCGCCGACTGGATCACGAGGTTGTAGTCGGGATCGCCCGCGGATCGCCGCAGGGCGCCGACGACATCGCCCAGGAGCCCGGCGAGCTGGTGGATCTCGTCGTCCTCGATCGTGGCGAACGAGGGGCGGGAGGTTCGCGGGGCGATCCACGTCTCGTACGGCAGCATGGAGGCGAACGGCGCCACGGCCACGAGGCTTTCCCGCTCGGCCACGACGCGGTCGCCCGCCCGCAGCTCGCGCTCGAGCAGATCGAGGTACACGCACCGACCGGTGTCGTCGTAGTAGCGCGTGGCCACCGCGTACCGGTGGAGGGCATCCGGCGGGATCACCGGTGTGGCCAGGATCTGGGAGTGCGGATGGACCAGCGTGGTGCCCGCGCGCTCCCCGAAGTTCTTGAACACAACCACGGCCTTGACCCGAGGGTCCGCGGCCAGGGCCCGATACCGGTCCCGCCAGGTCGTCAGCACCCCCGCGAGCCTGTCGACGGGCATCTCGTCGAGCCGCTCGTCGTGCCGGGGCGACTCGATCACGACCTCGTGGAAGCCGACCCCGTCCATCTCCCGTGCCGAGGCCTCGCCGCGACGGTCGGTCGTCCCGTCCGGGGTCAGGGCCGGGTAGCGGTTCGGGACCACCCGGCGCTCCCAGGGCCCCTCCGCCGGACTGTGGAGGACTTCCGGAGGGGTGAGCCGCTCGTTGCCCGGGCAGAAGGGGCAGGTGGGGTCGTGAGGGGGAACCGCATCCCGCTCGGGGGTGGCCGGGCTCGGCCGGGCCCCCCGCTCGGGGGCCAGGATGACCCACTCGTTCGTGGTCGCGTCCTGTCGGAGGGTCCCCATCCGTTATCCCTCTCTACGGTACCAAGTCGACACGGTGGATCCGCCGCTTGAGGGACGGGCCTCCGTGGGCCGCCCGGCCTACGGTGGGGGAAGCCGCCCGGACCGGGTCCCATCTCAAGGCCGCTTCTCCCGGTGCCGATACCACCGAACGTGAATACTGTGCGGCCCCGATCCATCGCCGTCAACCGCACGGCCGGTCTGCGGCGCCGCTTCGTGCTCCTTCTCGTGGCGATGCTGGTCACGGTGCCGGTCTTCGCCCGCCACGCCGAGGCCGTCACCGCCGACGAGGCCACGTTCGGCACCATGACCAACCAGGTCCGGGACAACCACGGCGTCCGCCGCCTCAGGGTGACCGAGCGCCTGTCCTCGCTGGCCCGCCGGCACAGCAAGCGGATGGCTTCCAGGGGCGAGCTCTACCACTCGAACCTGCGCCGGGTGTTCCGTGGCTTCAACTACCGCGTGGTCGGCGAGAACGTCGGCTATGCAGGGTCGCTGGACCAGCTCCTGCACGCCTTCATGGACAGTCCGCCACACGCCCAGAACCTCCTCGGGAAGTGGCGACGGACAGGCATCGGCGTCGTCTGGCGGGGCGCCCGGGTCTGGATCACCCAGCTCTTCCTGAGCTGACACCCCGGGCATGTCGGGCTCGCCCGAACCGTTGATATCGTGATGGAGATGGACGGCGCTCACGTGATCGACGTCGGCGAGGCGGACTTCCCGGACCGTGTCGTCGAGACGTCCCGGCACACCCCTGTGGTCGTGGACTTCTGGGCGGGGTGGTGCCAGCCCTGCCTGCTGCTCAGCCCGGTCCTGGAGCGCCTGGCGGGCGAGTACGGCGGGCGGTTCATCCTGGCCAAGGTCGACGTTGACGCGAATCAGGGCCTGGCGGCCAGGTTCGGGGTCCGGGGCATCCCGTCGGTCAAGGCCTTCCGGGACGGGGACGTGGCCGCCGAGTTCGTCGGCGCTCAGCCCGAGGACGTGGTCCGGCGGTTCCTGGATCAGGTGGTTCCCTCGGCGGCCGACGAGCGCCTGGCCGAGGCCATGACCTCCGGCTCCTCGGAGGAGGCCGAGGCGGCGTACCGAGAGGCCCTCAGCCTCGACCCCGGGAATGCCGAGGCGGCCGCCGGGCTCGCCCGGATCGTGCTGGACCGCGGCGAGGTGGATGAGGCCCGTACCCTGCTGGCCTCGGTGCCGGCCGACGAGGGGGTCCGCCGGCTCCAGGCCGAGATCGATCTCCGGGAGGCCGCTGCTGAACCCGGAGAGCTGGGGGCGGCCGCCCGGGCGGCCCTCTCGGGGGAGCCGCGAGACGCGCTGGAGCGCCTGCTGGCGCTGGTCCGGGATGACGGCCGTGGCGACGAGGCCCGCCGGCTGATGCTCGGGGTGTTCGACACCCTCGGGGACGACGACCCCCTCACCCGCGAGTTCCGCGGCCTCCTGACCAGCACGCTGTTCTGATGGCAGGAACGGCGTCGGAGGGAAGCACGGTCGTCCTGGTCGCCCCCGACCGGCCGGTGCCCGACGGCTCGCGCCTGGGCGGATGAGGACCGAGCGGATCACCGTCGACACCACGGGGCGACAGGTGATCGACATCTCCGACCGCGTGCTCGGGTTCGCCGGAGCCCTCGAGGAGGACGGCCTCCTCTCGGTGTTCGTCCCCCACGCCACGGCCGGGCTGGCGCTCGTCGAGACCGGCGCCGGATCGGAGGGCGATCTGATCGAGGCGGTCGAGCGGCTCCTGCCCCGAGACGACCGGTACCGGCATCGACACGGGTCCGAGGGGCACGGGGCCGACCATCTCCTGCCGGCGTTCATCTCCTCCTCGCTGGTGCTGCCGGTCGTCGACGGAGACGTTGTGCTTGGGACGTGGCAGCGAGTGGTGATCGTCGACACGAACCGCGAGAACAACGCCCGGACGGTGCTGCTGTCCTTTCTGGCGGGCTGACCAGGCCCGAGACCTCAGCGGCCCCGGAAGCGGTTCGATTCGGCGTCGTACTCTTCCGCCAGGGCCCGGAGGATCGCCGTGGCGGGGTGGAGCGGGTCGGGGACGAACGACTTCGCGGGCATCACCCGCCCGCTCGCCGGTGGTGCGGGATCGGTTGAGGAGCCCTCCGCGGCCGGAACGGGCTCGGGGATCGAGATCGGCTCGACCTCCGAGACCTCCTCCTCCACGATGAGGTCGTCCTCGACCAGGACCGCTTCCTCCGCGGTGAGGTCGTCCTCGGCCAGGACCGCTTCCTCCGCGGTGAGGTCGTCCTCGGCCAGGACCGCTTCCTCCGCGGTGAGGTCGTCCTCCGGCGGGACCTCCTCTTCATCGGCGGGGGACTCCTCCAACGTGTCGAGGGAGGCGTCCGGGGGATCGGCGACGTCCTGGGCGACCGGCTCCAGGGTCTCGGCGACGTCGAGGCCGGCGAGCTCGTCGTGGTCAGGCTCGAAGCCGAAGAGCTCGGCCAGGGAGCGCACGGGGTCCATCGTTGTCTCGGGAGCCTCTGTTCGTTCGGGTGAGGGGGCCGGAGCGAGAGCGGCCGCGTCCGCCACCGCCGCGGCGAGATCGATGGCCTGCTCCAGCAGGTGGCCGTCGTCCTCCTCTTCGGAAGCCGGTTCGGCCGTGAGCTGAGGCTCCCTCGCGGCCTCGGCTTGATCCAACAGCTCGAGGGCGCGCAGCGCCCCCTGAAGCTCCACGCCGGAGAGGATCGGCGGTCGCTCCGGGATGGCGAACGACGCCCGGTTCCCCCCGGCCGGGATCGGCTCCGCCGACAGGATGCCGCCGTGGAGAGCCACCAGCGCCCGGGCCAGGTTGAACCCCGAGATGGGACCCTCGGACGCCTCGCCCCCGTTGGAGGAAGCCGCCTGCTCACGATCGGGTCCCGCTCCCCGGTCGGCGACCAGGACGAAGATTCCCGCGTCCACCCGCTGAGCCTTGACCGTCACGTCCGACCCGGGCTCGGAGTTGCGGCACGCGTCCTCGACCAGCAGACGGACCGCGGCTCGGAGGGCGGCGACCTCGGCGACGGCCGGAAGCCTCGGCGGAGCGCTGACCTGGACCAGCACCGAGGGGTATCCGCGAGCCGCCTCCGCGGCCCCCTCGTGCACGATCTCGGCCACGTCGCAGTCCTGGAAGTCGATGCCTGCTTCCAGCTCCGCCGGCGGCTCGGGGAACAGCGAGGGTGCCACCGACGGGCGGTCGCCGGCCTCGTGTCCGTTCTGGGAGGGCGGCTCCCCGACCAGCAGGTCCTCCGCCTCGCCGCCGTCATCCTCGAACGGTTCGTCTTCGGTGAGGGCCTGGGCGAGGGCCTCGTCCACGAAGCCCCGCTCGCCGTCGAGGAGACGATCGACGGTGCGGGCCAGGTGATCGAGGTTCTTGGCGTCCAGGAGGACCGCGTCGGCCCCGGCCTCGAGGAGGGCCGAGGTCTCCCCGGTGGCGGGGCGGCGAACGATCGCTCCCACCCGGGCCGCGGAGCCGTTTCGAACCCGACGGATGACGTCGGTGGGCGCCGGCCCCCGAAGATCTGACCAGATCAGGACGACGGCCGGATTGTCCCGCTCGGCCTTGGCCACGGCGCGCTCGCCGTCACCGGCTGTCTCCACCGCGTACCCACGCGAACGGAGAACGCCGGCGACGCGCCTGGCCGTGGACGGCTTGGCGCAGACGAGGACCTCCTGAGGCGGCATCCCACTAGGGTTATCGGCACCGAGGGGGCTGAAACTGGACCGCCCATTCGGCTTGCCTCGCCCCGCCGCGCACGGGTATGGTGCCGGCCCGATCCGAGGAGGATCCATGTCCCTCGACGCGTTTCCTCGCCACCAGCTGCTGTTCGGACCGTCCCCGGTCCACCGGCTCGAACGGCTGTCCGGCCACCTGGGTGGGGCGGACATCTGGGCCAAGCGGGAGGACTGCAACTCCGGCCTGGCCTTCGGAGGCAACAAGACCCGCAAGCTGGAGTACCTGGTGGCCGAGGCTCTGGGGCAGGGGTGCGACACCCTCGTCTCGATCGGCGGGGTCCAGTCGAACCACACCCGGCAGGTCGCCGCGGTGGCAGCCAGGCTCGGGCTGAGATGCGTGCTGATCCAGGAGAGCTGGGTGGACTGGCCCGACGCCGTCTACGACAAGGTCGGCAACATCCTCCTCAGCCGACTCCTGGGGGCCGACGTGCGACTGGTCCGGGCTGGCTTCGGGATCGGGTTCAAGGAGAGCTGGGAGGAGGCGATCCGGGAGATCGAGGCCGCGGGCGGAAGGCCGTACGCGATCCCGGCCGGCGCCTCCGATCACCCTCTGGGAGGGCTTGGGTTCGCCAACTGGGCGAAGGAGGTCGAGGCGCAGGAGCGCGAGCTCGGGGTCTTCTTCGACACCGTCATCGTTTGCTCCGTGACCGGCAGCACCCAGGCCGGGATGATCGCCGGCTTCGCGTCCGGACGCCCGCGCCGCGTCCTCGGCATCGACGCCTCGGCGAAGCCGAAGGAGACGTGGGAGCAGGTCGCGCGCATCACCCGGCACACCGCCGAGCTTCTCGGGGTCGGCCGGGAGATCGCCGACGAGGAGATCGTGCTGGACGACCGCTACCACGCCGGGACCTACGGCATCCCCGACCAGCGGACCCTCGACGCGATGCGGCTGGCCGCCCGGACCGAGGGGATGATCACCGACCCCGTCTACGAGGGGAAATCGATGGCCGGCCTGATCGACCTGGCCGGCTCCGGAGAGATCCCCCAGGACGCCACGGTGCTGTACGCGCACCTCGGCGGCCAGCCCGCCCTGAGTGCCTACAGCGCGCTGTTCGGCTGATCGCCCGGCGACCCTCGGTTTCCCGTAAGGTGAAGGCATGCCAGATAGCTACGGGAAGCGGCAGCGGAACGCCAAGAAGGCCAGGAAGTTTGCCGAGCGGGAGGAGCGGCGCCTTGCCCGGAAGCAGCAGCGCGCCGACCAGGAGGCCGGCGTGCCGGAGGGAGAAGCATCGGAAGGATCCTCCGAGGGCGAGGCGAACGCGGTTCCCGAGGGGGACGTCGACAGCCCGGCCCCGGGGTCTGGGCCCGAGGCAGACTCGCGCGACGCGTAGGCCCCGCTGGGCGCCCGCGAGCCGCACCAGGACCACCACCGGGATGTCCCGCTCGGTGCTGGCCTGATACCGGTCGTACTCGGGCCCAGATCGCCGCCATCAAGCCCCAGAGCCTGGGCCTGTCCTCCGCGGAGGCCGTGAGGGCTCGTGCCGCGAACCTCTCGCCCCCGACCTGCACCCCCCGACCCCTTGGGGCTGTCGAAGACCTCTTCCTGCGACGTCATCGGCTCGCTCGACGAAGCGTTGGACGTGGCCTTCAGGCGGGACCTGCCGAGCGAAGATCGAGTCGCCAATGATTGCAGCGAAGGATCCGGTCCCGGAAGGGGAAATCGCACTCTTCGATCCTCGAGAACCCCGTCTTGCGACATATCGTGTTTGACGGGCGTTGGTGACGGCGGGGAAGGCGTGGGTCACGTCCCATAGGCTCTCCGATCGAGCCTTTGGAGGATGGAGCGCACCGCCGCGGTCGCCAGTCCCCGGCCCTGGAACGCGGGAAGCACCATCCACCCGATCTCACTGATGCGCTCCCCATTCCAGTCGTGGTCCCAGATGCACACGGTCCCCGCCCCGCCGCCGAGCTCGCCGTCCGGGACGATCACGGAGAACCCGATGGTTCCCCGCGTCGATGGATTCGACGATCCCCTGCAGCTTCTCCGACAGCCCCTGTTTGGGAAGCGGTCCAACCCCGGCGGCGTGCCCCCGGTGGGGCACGCCAAAGTCCTGCACAAATTCAACCTGCGGCTTTGAGCCCTGGACTGATC
>JBOGWD010000158.1:0-6698 GCA_050693275.1 Actinomycetota bacterium
GGGTCCGGCGACCGAACGTCGACGACGATCCAGGCCTCGGTCTTCCCGTAGGGGCAGTCGAGGTGCCGACGGGCGAACTCCCGGCCGGGGTGACAGTGCACGGGGAGCCGCTGCCCGGCATCCAGCAGCTTCACCAGAAGCCCCATCTCCGCCCCGAACCGCTCCGTGTGCTCGGACCCGAGGAAAGCCTCGGGGTCGGAGACGAGCGCCTCCCTGACGGTTCGACCGTCCGGCAGTGTGGAGACCCCCATCGTCTCCGACCCGAACACGGCCGTGGCCGATCCCACCCAGTCCTCGGGGGCGAACTTGTCCCGGTGCGGCATCCCGCGGAACCCGGCGATGGCCTCGCCACCGCGATAGAAGCGATGGATCTGGTTGGCTCCCAGGACGATCGGTTCCACCGGGCCGCCTCCGCGCCTCGGTATTGACAACGTTGTCCTGACTAGCCTAGGTTCAGAGCCGTTCGCTGGTCAAGGGGAACGGTGAAGGCCTACCGCCTGAATCGGCTGTTCAACGCGAGATCGAACCGGTGCCTGGACGTCGCCGTCGACCACGGGTTCGCCGGCCAGGCCGAGTTCCTCACCGGGATCGAGGACATGGCGGTGGCCGTGGACCGATTGGTTCGGGCGGCCCCCGACGCGATCCAGCTCACGGTCGGCCAGGCGCATCTGCTCCAGTCCCGGCCGGGCCGCGACAAGCCGGCCCTGGTGCTCCGGTCCGACACGGCGAACGTCTACGGGCGACAGCAGCCGGACCGGGCGTTCGCCGTGCTGATCGACGACCCGGTGGGCCAGGCGCTCCGCCTCGACGCCGCGTGCGTCGTGGTGAACATGTTCAACGTCCCCGGTGCGGAGGAGCTTCGCCGTGCCAGCATCGAGAACGTCAGCCGGCTCAAGGGAGCCTCCGAGCCGGCAGGGATGCCCCTGATGGTCGAGCCGCTGGTGATGACGCCGGCGGACGGTGGCGGGTATACCGTCGACGGGGACGTCGGTAGGATCACCGCGCTGGTCCGGCAGGCCGTGGAGCTCGGGGCCGACATCATCAAGGCCGATCCCACCGATGACCTCGCCGATTACCATCGGGTTGTCGAGGTCGCCGGAGTCCCGGTGCTGGCCCGAGGCGGTGGCCGGGTCGGTGACGAGGAGATCCTGTCCCGGACCCACGCGTTGATCGGTCAGGGTGCGGCGGGGATCGTGTACGGGCGAAACATCATCCAGCATCCCTCCCCCGGAGAGATCACCCGGGCGCTCATGGCCGTCGTCCACGACGACTGGACCCCGGAGAAGGCCATGACACTTGTCGGAGAGACACCCTGAGTGCTGAGTCCCGCGACGTCGAGGTCGGCATCATCGGCGGCGGTCTCATGGGCAAGGAGACGGCCACCGCCATCGGCCGGTGGGCGGCGCTCCAGGACCACCCCGTCCGCCCCAGGCTGGCCGCGGTGTGCGACAGCGACCCCGACGTACTCGCGTGGTTCGAGCGCATCGACACCGCCCGCCTCCTGAGCGCCGATTACCGAGACCTGCTCCAGGACGACCGGCTGGAGGTCCTGTACATCGCGGTGCCGCACCACCTCCACGAAGAGCTGTACCTCGCCGCGATCGATGCGGGGAAGGACTTCCTGGGCGAGAAGCCATTCGGCATCGACCTGCCCGCCGCGGAGCGGATCGTCAAGGCGCTGCAACGACGGCCCGACCTCTTCGTGCGGTGCTCCAGCGAGATGCCCTACTTCCCCGGGGCCCAGATCGCCGCTCGCATGATCCGCTCCGGTGTGATCGGGCGGGTCATCGAGGCCAACTCGGCGTTCCTCCACTCGAGCGATCTCGACCTCGAGAAGGCGGCCAATTGGAAGCGCCAGGCCAGGTTCTGCGGCCGGATCGGCGTGATGGGTGACCTGGGGATGCACGCCCTCCACCTCCCCTACAAGCTGGGGTGGCATCCCTCTCGGGTGTACGCGGTGCTCCAGGACCTGGTGCCGGAGCGACCCGGGCCCGGTGGCACGCTCGTGCCCTGCGACACGATCGAGAACGCCACGCTCGTCTGCACCGTCGACGCCGCCGACGGCGAGTTCCCCCTCACCGTCGAGACGAAGCGGATCGCACCCGGCGAGATGAACACCTGGCGCGTCCGAGCGGTGGGCATGTCGGGCGGCGTCGAGTTCTCGACCGCCCATCCGAAGACGGTTCACCGGTTCGCGGTCCGGGACGGCGAACAGGTCTGGGAGCGGCTGGAGACCGGCAGCCAGTCCGTCTTCCCCACGGTCACCGGAGGGATCTTCGAGTTCGGCTTCTCCGACGCCGTGCTTCAGATGTGGGCGGCGTTCCTGGCCGAGCGAGCCGGCGCCTTGGGCGACGCGTTCCCCTGCGTGACCCCCCAGGAGGCCGTGGCGGCACACCGCCTGTTCGACGCCGCCCTCAGTTCCGCCGACTCCGGACGGGCCGAGCCGGTCCCGGCCGACATCGGCGCTCCGGAAGGCGCGCGGCCGGCGCCGGGGAACGGCGCCGGCCGCCCGCTTCTAGACGGAGATCAGCACTCGCCCAGGTAGAGGGTGTCCTGTACCTCCGGGTCCTCCAGGGTGTCCTGGGTGACCACGGTGAGCGGCGTGGTGATCTGCTCCTCGAAGTCCTCCCCGCGGATCGACGCCACGGCGGTCTGCACGCCCTGGAAACCGATCTCCCTGGGGTTCTGGGCCACCAGGGCCTGCACCAGGCCCTCCTCCAGCTGGTCCACTTGGCCCGGGCTCGCGTCGAAGCCCACGATCTGGACCTGCTCGGCCGCCCCGGCGTCCCGCAAGGCGGTCGCCGCTCCCTCGGCGGAGAACAGGTTCGTGGCGAAGATGCCCGCCAGATCGGGGTTGGCGGCAAGCACCGCCGAGGTGATCTGGGCCGCCCTGGTGGGGTCGTCGTTGTTGAACTCGGCCCCCAGGTACTCGATGCCTGACTCGCCCTCGATCACCGACTCGAAGCCCTCCTGGCGCTCTTCCACCGTGGAGACCCCGGGCTGGGTGGTGTTGACGAACACCGTGCCCTCGCCGCCGATCAACTCGACCAGGGCCTCTCCCGCGACCCGGCCGCCCTCGACGTTGTCCGTGGCGATCCGGGAGACGCCGATGCTCTCGTCGTCCACGATGGTGTCGACGAGGACGACGGTGATCCCGGCGTCCTGCGCGGCCTGGAGCGGCGCGATCAGGGCGGTGCGCTCGGTCGGCGCGATGAGGATGGCGTCCGGCCCCTGCGCAATCACCGCCTCCACGATCGGGATCTGCTCCGTGGGGTCGAACTCGTTGGGCCCCTGCACCGAGTAGTTCACCCCGAGCTCTTCCGCGGCCGCTTGGGCCCCACAGTCCATCGTGATGTAGAACTCGTCACCTGCGACGCCCTGGATGAGGACGATGTCCAGGGCCTCCTCGCCCCCGTCGCCGTCTCCCCCTCCGTCATCGCCGCATGCCGCGGCGACCAGAGCGGTGACGGCCAGGAGGACCAGAAACCTTCGTTTCATCGCATGCCTCCCTTCGTCCGGCTACCCCTCGCTTCGATGTGCGGCGCTCCCCCGCTGTGACCTCCCTTCTTCCGGCATCCCCTCATGCGCGTTCCCGAGCTCGACGCTTCAGCTGATCCACGTACACGGCGAGGATGAGGACCGCCCCCACCGCGACCTGCTGCCAGAACGGCTGGACCCCGAGGATGATGAAGCCGTTCCGGAGGATGGCAGGGATGAACACGCCGACGACGGTGCCGAAGACGGTCCCGATCCCACCGAACAGGCTGGTTCCGCCGATGACCACCGCGGCGATGGCCTGGAGGTTGGTCGTCCCATGCCCCTCGATGGTGGTCGTGGTGAACCGGGCCAGCAGCAGGTAGCCGGCCACCCCGGCCAGCAGGCCCGACATGGCATAGACCTTGATCAGGTGGCGGGACACGTTGATCCCGGCCCGGCGGGCGGCCTCGGCGTTCGACCCGATCGCGTACGTGTGGCGACCGAACCGCGTAAGGTGCAGGAGGATCCCTCCCAGGATCGTGATCCCGGCGGCGATCAGCACCAGATAGGGGATCTCGCCGAACAGGCGGCCGATGCCCACCGTGCTCAGCAGCTCGGGCGGCACCGCCCCCCTGACGTTGATGCCCCCGCTCAGCAGCAGCGCGGCTCCCTGGGCCATGCCCAGCGTGCCCAGGGTGACGATCAGCGCGGGGATCCGGGTCTTGGCGATGAGCACCCCGTTCAGCAGCCCCCAGGCCAGGCCGGACAGCAGGACGGCGGCCAGGCCCACCAGGATCACGGCCAGGCCCTCTGCCCCCATCCCCCGCATGACCTGGGCCGCCACCACCTGGGAGAACACCAGCACCGAGCCGACCGACAGGTCGATGCCGCCGGTGATGATCACGAAGGTCATCCCCATAGCCACGATCAACAGGGTTGAGGCGTCGATCATGATGTTCCGCAGGTTGAACACGGACGCGAACGCCTCGAAGTTGAGGATCGAGAAGACCGCGATGATCACCACGAGCACGAGGAAGATCCAGGTGGAGGTCGCCGCGGCCAGCCTCCACAGACGCGTCCGGCCCTCCCCCTCCTCCAGGACCCGCTCCTGCTCCGCCTGATCGACCGGCGCGCCCTCTCGCCGCATCGAGGCTACGCCTCCCCCGCCGCGCCGGTCATCGCTCCCACAACCTCGTCCATCCTCATGTCGTCCCCCCCGAACACGGCCACTCGCCTGCCCAGCCGCAGCACCTGGATCCGGTCCGCCACCTGGAAGACCTGTGGCAGGTTGTGGCTGATCAGGACGACCGACTTCCCCGACTCGCGGATCCGCCGGATCAGGTCCAGGACCCTGTCCGCCTGGACGATCCCCAGCGCGGCGGTGGGCTCATCCATGAAGATCACCCGGCTGGCCCAGGTGGCGGCCCGGCTGACCGCCACGGTCTGGCGCTGGCCTCCGGAGAGCATGCCCACCTCCGCGTCCATGTCCTGCAGATCGATGCCCAGGGTGGCGAACGACTTCGCCGCGCGTCCGCGCATCGCTCCCTTGTCGATGAACCCCAGCATGCCGAGCAGGCCGGGGCGCATCACCTCCCGACCGAGGAACAGGTTGGCCGCCGGATCAAGATCCTCGGCCAGCGCGAGATCCTGGTACACGGTCTCCACGCCCAATCGACGGGCATCCAGCGGCGAGGGGATGGTCACCGGTCGTCCCTCGAAGCGGATCTCCCCTCCGTCCGGCTGGACCGTGCCCGACAGGATCTTGATCAGGGTGCTCTTCCCCGCCCCGTTGTCCCCGACCAGCGCGGTGACCTCTCCGGATCGGACGTCGAAATCGGCCTCCTGGAGAGCCTGCACGTGCCCGTAGCTCTTCACGATGGCCCGGGCCTCCAGCAGGTTCCCGTCAGGACCGGCCACCGCCTGGGCCGGGCTCACGGCCGGACCTCCCCGGACCCGCGTGCCACCAGCTCGGTCGGCAGGACGATCCTCTGTGGGGGCCGCTCGTCTCCGGCCAGGCGGGCGAAGAGCAGCTCCGCCGCCCTTCGGCCCAGCTCGTGCGGGTCATGCCGAACCACGGTGACCTCGAGGAGGTCCGCCAGCTCGAAGTCGTCGAATCCGACGAGCGCCGTGCGGGCTCGGGTGGCGCGAAGCGCATGGAGGGCGCCGATGCATGCCCGGTTGTTGGTGGCGAAGATGGCGGTGGGGGGGTCCTCCAGCGCCAGGAGCTCTCGCACGGCCGCCTCCCCGTGGCGGACGTCGTGCACCCCAACGCGGATCAGCGACTCGTCGACCAGGATGCCCGCGAGCTCCAGGCTGGCCTGATAACCGGCGAGACGCTCCGCGATCGTGTAGATGCTCGGGGGATCCCCCACCAGTCCGATCCGCCGATGGCCGTGCGCCAGCAGGTGCTCGGTGGCCCGGCGGGCCCCCCCGCCGTTGTCCAGGAGGATCTCGTCCGCCTTGATGGAGTCAGCGGGTCGGTCGATGAACACGATCGGCGTCCCCAAGCGAACCTCGTCTCTCAGGTAGGCGTGGTCCCGGCCGGCCGGGACGATGAGGAGGCCTCCGACGCGCCGCTCCAGGAGGGTGCCCACCGCGGTCCGCTCGGACGCCGGATCCTCATCCGAGTTCGCGATGATGACCACGTACCCGTTCCGGCGGGCCACCTCCTCCACCGCCTTGGCGATGCCGGAGTAGAAGGGATTCCGCACATCCTCGATCGTCAGCCCGATGCTGGCGGAGGCCCGTCCTCGTCGCAGGTTCCGGGCGATGTCGTTCGCCCGATACCCGAGGGCCTCGACCGCGTCCCTGACTCGGGACCCGGTCTCCGGTCGGACCCCGGGCTCGTGGTTGATAACGCGCGAAACGGTCTTCAGGCTCACACCGGCGATCCTGGCGACGTCCACCATCGTGGGCCTGTGACCCATCCCCGCCTCCGGACGGTCGCCTCCCTTGGACAACCTCGACAACGTTGTCAATCCAAGAGCCAAGCACGGGCGGCGAGACGTTGTCAAGCGGCCCGGACCCGCCGAGGGGCCATCCGGATATCGTGTGAGCCACGACGCGATGGCGGGGGTGAGGGCGACGGCCGACCGGACGGCGGTGGTGACGGGGGGGAGCTCCGGCCTCGGCTTCGCGCTGGCCGAGGGGCTGAGCGCGGAGGGGATCGGGGTCTCGATCATCGGCCGGGATCCCGGCCGAGTGAGCGAGGCGGTGGCGCG
>JBOGWD010000159.1:0-1218 GCA_050693275.1 Actinomycetota bacterium
AGCGACGGATACACCAGGTTCATCACGTGCCCATCGTCGAAGCGGGAGAAGGCCAGCAGGAAGTAGGCGGCTCCCAGACCCAGGGCGACAGGGGGTGAAGCCCAGATCCTCAGGAACGCCACGGCCACCGCGGTCAGGAGGGCCACCGCGAACACCGAGGCCAACGCGGCGAGCCGGCCGTCCGGGAACAGGAACGCCCCGGTCAGCATGGTGTTGAGCGCGTTCGCGTGGACGAACACCCCCGGCTCCCCGGTGCCCTTGTCGAGGGGGGTGAGCCGCGTGTCGCCGAGGCCGAGCGCGGTGGCTCCCACCAGGACGACCTTGCCCTCGAGCGCCCCCGCCGGGACCTCGCGGTCGAGCACCTCGACAGCCGAGTAGGCCGGGTATTCCTGGCGATCGCTGAAGTTGACGTCCATCAGGTGCGCCCGGCCCGTGGGGATCAGCCGATCCCCGATCTGCCATCCGTCGGGTCGGAAGGTCAGCTGACCCTCGACCCCCTCATCCAGCGTGTACAGCGCGAGCGAGAGGGCGGGCACGTACTCGAAGTCCGGGGACTCGATGACCGGCGGCAGCGTCCTGACCACGCCGTCCGGGTCGGGGATCACGTTCGAGTGGGCCACCGCCACGGCGGCCTCCTCGAAGACGGAGATGGGGCGGTCCACGTCGGCGGCCCGGGGAGTGTCATCCAGCCGTTCCCGGGGGAAGATCGCGTTGGCCGCCAGGACCACGTCGTCGCCCTCGGCGAGCGCGGCCGCCAGCGCCGCGTCCTCATCGGGATCCGTCGGCTCGGCGAAGGTCACGTCGTAGCCGATCAGGTCGGCGCCGGCGGCGCGCAGCGCCCGCACGAGATCGGCGTGGATCGAGCGAGGCCACGGCCAGGCCTGGCCGATCGCGCCGAGGCTGTCCTCGTCCACGGCGACCACGGCGATCCGATCGTCCGGCGTGATCGCCGGGAACAGCGCGTCGACCAGCCGCAACTGCGTTCCCTCGAAGGCGCCGGCCTCGAGGCCGCCCCACGACGACAGGGTGATGGCGGCGGCGATCAGGGCCGAGGTGGTGAGGCGGAACCCGGCCGTGCGCTTCACGGGCGAAGCCTACAGCCAGAAGCCTGGTGGGCAGCCCTTCTTCGGGTCGACCAGGTCGAAGGGGTCGGCCGTCACCGAGTCGTTGCCGCGGCCGGTGACGATGCAGTCCTTGGTCCCGTCGGCCGCCAGGAAC
>JBOGWD010000160.1:0-1021 GCA_050693275.1 Actinomycetota bacterium
CGGCACGATCCGCAGGCTGGGACGAGGCTCCGGCTCGCAGTTCGGGCACGACTCGGGCTCGGCTCGGCAGCCGCTGTCCCGGAAGAAGTCCACGTCGCCATCCGGGCCCCATCGCCCCGCCACGGACCTTCCTGATCAGGCTGCCGATCGCCGCCGAGCTCATGTTCACGTTGAGCCCGCCCTCCCCCGGAGCCAGCCTGATCTGGCAGATCCGGTCGCGCCAGGTCGCAGGGCGGCCGTCCTCCGTCGTCTGCTCCCATCGCTGCCTCCTCCTCGCGGTTCGACTATGCGTCCAGGGAAGGACGGGGGCAACGTCCGGATCGGGGCCGAGCACAGCACAGGGTGATAGCCTCGGCACGTCCGCATGAGGCGTCTCCCTTCCTTTCCGTCGCTCGCGCTGGCCGCCGCGTTGGCCGCGGCGTTCTCGGCGGTGCCCGCCCCGGTCCTGGCGCTGGGACCGCCCGAGACGCTGGTAGCCGCCAGGGGCCTGGGCCGGCTCGACGGCCTGAGTTCGACGGTCAGCCCCGGCTTCCCCGTCGACTACCTGGGCGTGTCGTGGGAGAGCGGCCCGCCTCCGTCGGTCCGGTTCCGGACCCACGGAGCCTGGGAGCCGTGGACACGCGTGCAGGAGGATGACATCCCCACCGTGGGCGACAGGACCTGGTCGGCCCTGGTGCCGGCCGGCGACGGGGACGCCTACCAGGTCCGGGGGCGGAACGCCGGCGTCCGGGCCTTCGCCGTCAACACCACAGACGGACCGCGGTCCCTGGTCTGGGAAGAGCCCGAGGCCCAGGCCTCCCACATCACCCAGCCTCCCCTGCTGACCCGGGCCCAGTGGGGAGCGAACGAGTCGCTCCGCTGCAAGGCCGACGGCACACCGAAGTTCAGCTGGAGCTTCCACCCCACCCAGAAGCTGATCGTGCACCACACCGTGACAGCCAACGCCGACCCCGACCCGGCGGCCACGGTCCGGGCCATCTACCAGTACCACGTGCAGGACCGGGGCTTCATCGACATCGCC
>JBOGWD010000161.1:0-7079 GCA_050693275.1 Actinomycetota bacterium
GCGCTACATCGAGCGGCACGTCAAAGAGTTCCATCTCCTGCTGCTGGTCCTGACGACGGGGATGCTGGGCGTCTTCTTCGCGCTCGACCTCTTCGTCTTCTACGTCTTCTGGGAGCTGATGCTGGTCCCGATGTACTTCCTGATCGGGATCTGGGGGAGCTCGAACCGCGAGTACGCCGCGATCAAGTTCTTCCTCTACACGCTGTTCGGGTCGATCTTCATGTTGCTCGGCTTCCTCGCGATGTTCTTCAGCTCCGACGTCGGAGGTGGCGTCCACACGTTCGACATCGTGGCCCTGCAGGGGTTCGCGGCCGGAGGCGGGTTCTCCGACACGTTCCAGCTGGTCGTGTTCGGCGCGGTCGGACTCGGATTCGCGGTGAAGGTGCCGATGTGGCCGTTCCACACGTGGCTCCCCGACGCGCATACCGAGGCGCCGACGATCGGCTCGGTCCTGCTCGCCGGGATCATGCTGAAGATGGGGACGTACGGGTTCATCCGGATCGCGCTCCCGATCCTTCCGTACGGAGCCGAGAAATACGCGCCGTGGATCGGCGCGCTCGCGGCGATCGCGATCGTGTATGCGGCGTTGGCGTGCCTCGCGCAACGGGACCTGAAACGGCTCATCGCGTTCAGCTCGGTCGGTCACATGGGCTTCGTGATGCTGGGGATCGCGACCCTCACGTCGATCGGCATCAGCGCGGCGATCTTCGGGATGGTCGCGCACGGGATCATCACCGGGATGCTCTTCTTCTGCGTCGGGTCGCTGTACGACCGCTACCACACGCGCGAGATCGCGGAGATCGGCGGCGGTGTGATGCAGAAGCTGCCGTATCTGGGCGGCGTGTTCGCCTTCGTCGCGATCGCCTCGCTCGGCCTGCCCGGCCTGGCCGGCTTCTGGGGCGAGGTGATGGCGCTGCTCTCGGCGTTCAGCCCGGCCGAAATCCTGGACGACGCGGGCCTGACGGGCTGGTTCCGCGTCTTCATGGTGGCGGGCGGCATCGGGACGATCCTGACCGCCGGCTACTTCCTGTGGATGCTCCAGCGAGTGAACCTGGGCGCTGTGCCCGAGCGTTGGCAGGGCAAGGACCTGCCCGACGTCAACGCCGTCGAGTACGTCTCGTGGGCGCCGCTGATCGTGGGCACCCTCCTGCTGGGCGTGGCCCCCGTCCTGATCTTCGGCGTGACGAACGACGCCGTGGCCGCGCTGACCGGAATGTTCTAGGCGTTCGATGCCCGACATCGACTACCACGCCATCGCTCCCGAGATCATCCTGTCGGGAACGATCCTGGTGGTCCTGCTGGCCGACCTCGCGCTCCGGCCCGAACGCAAGTGGTTCGGGGCCGTCCTGTCGTTCCTGGGGTGTGGGGCCGCGCTGGCCGTGGAGCTCACGCTGATCGGGGAGACCCGCGCGTCCTTCGGCGGCACGTACGTGTCCGACCCGTTCGCGGTCCTGTTCAAGACGTTCTTCCTGATCGTGGCGCTGGCCGTGCTCCTGCTGTCGGCCCGGTACTTCCGGGAGGGCCGTTACTACCAGGGCGAGTACTACTTCCTCCTGCTGTGCTCGTTCCTCGGGATGTTGACGATCTCCTCGTCCCGGGATCTGCTGATGCTGTTCATCTCGCTGGAGCTGGTCACCGCGCCGGGCTGGCTGATGGCCGGGTTCCGGAAACGCGATCCCCGGTCGAACGAGGCCTCGCTGAAGTTCTTCCTGATCGGGATCCTGTCCACCGCGGTGATGCTCTACGGGATGAGCCTGATCTACGGCGTCACCGGCACGCTGGTGCTGGAGGACATCGCCGGCGAGCTCGGCGGTGAGGCGCAGGGGATCGCGGTGGCGGCGGTGCTGTTCGTGGTGGCGGGGTTCGCGTTCAAGGTGTCCTCGGTCCCGTTCCACTTCTGGGCACCTGACACGTACGAGGGGTCGCCGATCCCGGTGGCGGCGTTCCTGTCCGTGGCCTCCAAGGCGGCCGGCTTCGCCGGCCTGCTCCAGCTGATGTTCCTGGGGTTCACTCCGCTAGCCGAGTTCTGGGCCCCGGTGTTCGCCGTCCTCTCGGTGCTGACGATGAGCTTGGGCAACCTCATCGCGCTCCAGCAGCGGCAGGTGGTGCGCCTGCTGGCGTATTCGAGCATCGCCCAGGCCGGGTACATGCTGCTGCCCTTCGCCCTAGTGGGGGGCGGCGCGGACGACCTGGCGTTCCAGTCGGCCGTGCTCTACATCCTGATCTACGCCGTGATGAACCTGGGCGCGTTCGCGGTGGTGGTGGCCCTGGCCCGCGAGGCGCCGGGCGCGCTCATCTCGGACTTCGCCGGCCTGGGCCGTCGGGCCCCGGTGCTGGCGCTGTCGATGTCGCTGTTCCTGATCTCGCTGGCCGGGATCCCTCCGCTGGCGGGATTCTGGGGCAAGTTCTTCATCTTCAGCGCGGCCATCTCGGCCGGGCAGGCGTGGCTGGCCGTGGTCATGGTGATCAACTCCGTGGTCAGCCTGTACTACTACGTGGCGGTGGTCCGGCAGATGTACTTCACGGAGGTGCCCGAGGCCCGCCCCCTCCGGGCCTCGCCGGCCGTGGCCGGCGTGGCGGCCCTGGCCGCGGTGGTCGTCGTGGCGGTCGGCCTCTTCCCCGACCTGTTCGCGCGGTTCCCGCCCGGCGCGACGTTCCCCTAGGTGAACCTGTACCGGCCGCCGCGTCGGGGCCCGATCCTGGCCGTGGCCCTCCTCTCGGTCGGGTTCGTCACGTCCACGGCCATCGCCCTGTGGGAGTACCGCGAGCTCCGACGGGCCGAGGACCGGATCGAGGAGCTCGAGGCCGGCGATGCGGGCGGACCGCTCGGCGATCTCGGCGCGGCCTTCGAGGACGCCTTCGGCGAGCTCGGTGACTCGCTTGGGGGGGAGGCCGGCGGCCTGATCGGGTGCGTGTTCCCCGACGAGCCCTTCTCCGCAGCTCCGGTGGGCGGTCTCCCCGTGGGGCAGCAGGTCACCGAGATCTCCGAGGCGGTCGAGGACCTCCGCGAGCTCGAGTTCAGCCAGACCGTCGACCCCCGGTTCGTCCCGCCCGAGGAGATCGCCGGCCGGGTGCAGGAACTGTTCCTCGAGGAGTACACGGAGGTGGCCGGCGATGTCGAGGGGCGGGTGCTGACCGCCCTGGGGGCCGTCCCTCCGGGCACCGACCTCCGCGCCCTGCGATCGGAGGCCCTGGGGGCCCAGGTGGCCGGGTTCTACGACCCGCAGTCAGGGGAGCTGGTGGTCCGGCAGGCCGGGGCCGAGCTCGGCGTGAACGACCGGGTGGTGCTGGCCCACGAGCTCGACCACGCCCTCACCGATCAGGCGCTGGGGCTGCCCCTCCCGGACGACCTCCGGAGCGGTCGCGAGGACGCCGACCTGGCCGCGGCCGCGCTCGCCGAGGGAGACGCCACCGTCCTCATGCAGCGCTACGCCGCGACGCTGCCGTTCCAGGAACAGCTCGGTAGCCTGGACCCGGGCTCGCTCATCGATGCGATCCAGGCTCAGGCAGACCTGGCCGAGCTCCCGCCGTACCTGCAGGCGGAGGCGCTGTTTCCCTACCAGGAGGGACTCGAGTTCGTGTGCGACCTGTACGCCGACGGTGGCTGGGAGGCGGTCAACAATGCCTACCGCGACCCGCCCGACAGCAGCGTCGAGATACTGGCTCCGGAGCTGTACCGGGAAGGCTTCGAGCCGAGCGATCCGACAGACCCCGGTCGTCTCGACCGGCCCTGGCGTCTCACCGCGAGGATGCAGCTCGGGGCGGCGCCGCTTCTCTGGCTCTTCCAGGCCCCGGGGGGCGACGACGGTCGGAGTCTCGAGGGTGCCCGGGAGGCTGCCGAGGCCTGGACCGGCGGCGAGATGCACCTGTGGACCCGGGGCGCCGACACCGCCGTGGGGATCGTTCTCTCCGAGCGGCCCGGGCAGGATCTCCTGTGTCTCGCCGTGCAGGAGTGGTACGGATCGAGCGTGGAGGGGGACCGGGAACGCGGGACCCCCGACGGGGCGTTTCTGGCCGACGGGGACAGGCAGGACGTGGTGATCGAGTGCGCTCCCGACGAGATCCGGTTCGGGATCGCGCCGGACCTCAGGACCGCGCGGGCCCTGACGCGCTGAACGCCCGGGCCGCCGCGACGAATCATCGATGAGGCGGTACCATCATCTGGCGGAGGAGAAGTAACGATGATCGGTGTCAACAGAGCGAAGTCCTGGCTCCTGATCGCCACGCTGGCGGGTCTGTTCGTGGCCGTCGGAGCCCTGATCGGCGGAGGGCAGGGCGCCACCATCGCCCTCGGGCTGGCGTTCGTCTTCAACTTCATCATGTACTGGTCGAGCGCCCGGATCGCCATCGCGGCCACACGCTCCAAGCCGGTGTCGGAGGCCGAGGCCCCCGACCTGTACGCGATCGTCCGGGAGCTCGCGGTGGAGGCCCAGGCCCCCATGCCGCGGATCTACGTGAGCGAGATGGCCCAGCCGAACGCCTTCGCCACCGGCAGGAACCCCGAGCACGCCGCCGTGTCGGTGACCAGAGGGATCCTGGAGATGCTGGACCGTCGCGAGCTGCGGGCGGTCCTGGCCCACGAGCTGTCCCACGTGATGAACCGCGACATCCTCGTGTCGACGATCGCATCCGCGATCGCGTCGGCTTTCACCTACCTGGCGTACATGGCGTTCTTCTTCGGCGGGGACGACGATGAGAGCCCCCTGGGCATCTTCGGCTTCCTGCTCATCTGGCTCGTCGCCCCCCTCGCGGCCGGGCTGATCCGGATGGCCGTGTCGCGTTCCCGCGAGTACCAGGCCGACGAGTCGGGGGCCGTCCTCTCCCACGATCCCGAGGCCCTGGCCAGCGCGTTGCTGAAGCTCGAGGCCACCTCGCGGCGGGTTCCCGCCCCGGTGAACCCCGCGCAGGCCCACCTGTTCATCGTGAACCCCCTCCGGGCCGGAGGGGTGGCCACCCTGTTCTCCACCCACCCGCCCACCGAGGAGCGGGTGCGGCGGCTCAGGGAACTGGCCGGGACCCTCCGATAAGGGGACGGGACGGTCGAGCCGGTCGAGGCCGAGAAGGGATTTGGCGCCTCGTGAGGAATAGGTACGCTGGGCCCGCCGCTTCGAGCGGGCCCACGCCGAAATGAGGACCTTCGTCAGGATCGCGGGCATCGCAACTCTGCTGGTGGTCCAGCAGGTCCTGGCCCCGCTGACCGGCCTGGCCCAGGTCGATCCGTGCAACCCGATCCCGATCCCCGGGCTGTGCGAGGACCCGTCTCCCGCGCCCAGCCCCGCGCCGATCCCCGATCCCGGTGACGTCCTGCCCGGTTCCGGTGGCGGCGGTGGTGGCGGCGGGGGCGGGGGCGGCGGCCTGATCGGAGGAGAGGGTGGCGGCGCCGGCCAGGGGCCGCTTGGCGGCGGCCAGGGACCGCAGGGTGGCCCGGCAGACCCGGTGCCTCCGTTTCAGCCGCCCACGCCGACCGGCCCGTTCGTTGTCTCCTCGCCGAACAACTCCCAGGCGCTCGTGGACCTCCTCGGCCAGCTCGATCGCTACGGCATCCCGCTCCAGGAAGCCCTCTTCAGGGTGGTGGGCCCGTTCCCAGTGGCGGGGCTGGCCTACTGGACCGATGACTGGCACGCCTGCCGTGATGGCTGCACCAGGTTCCACGAGGGCCTGGACATCTTCGCCGAGTCGGGCACGCCGCTGGTGGCCATCGCGGACGGGTTCGTGAGCCAGAAGCTCGTCGGCGACCTGTCCGGGATCTCCGTGGAGATCACCGACGGCCAGGGAGTGCAGTACTTCTACGCGCACCTCTCTGCGTGGGCGGAGCCCATCCAGGTCGGTGACCGTGTCGAGGTCGGGCAGGTGATCGGCTACATGGGGAACACCGGCAACGCGATCTCCACGCCTCCCCACGTGCACCTCGAGGTCCAGCCGGGGGGGATCCCGGTTCCGCCCAAGCCGTTCGTCGACCAGTGGCTCCAGGTGGCGGTGGCCAAGGCCCAGCAACTGGTGGCCAGGTACACGGGCGAGCCCCTGCCGGAGGGCTCGGACTTCCGGCTCACCCGGCTGTTCGACCTGACCGGGGGCGAGGACGTCCTGGAGGCCGGCGCCCAGCGCCTGCTGGCGCTGGCGGGGATCCAGCCGAGCGTGACGTCGCTGGCGATGGCCCGCCGGCTCCTCGGCCAGATGGCCTGGGAGATCGACTGGGCGGGGCAGGCCGACGCCGAGCTCGCCGCGCTGGCCGAGCGCTACGGGCAGGTGATCGGGGCCCAGGACCTCTCCGTGGCCTCCCCGTGGCTGCCCCTGGGGATCCCGCCGGTGGCGACCGAGGGCCTGGACGTGGGCCTGGGTCTGGCCGGGGAGCTCACCGGCCTGACCGAGGGGCTCGGCGTCAGCCCCGGTGTCGGGGAGTTCCCGGCGGGTGGAACCGAGGGGAGCTCGGAGGGCGGTCTGGGCGGTCTCATCGGCGGGCTCGGCGAGCGGGACGACTAGCGGTAGTTCGTGAACTGCAGCGGGATGCCGAAGTCCCGCTCCTTCAGGTCTGCGATCACCCGCTGGAGGTCGTCCTTCGCCTTGGCCGTGACCCGGATCTGATCTCCCTGGACCTGTGACTGGACCTTCAGCCCCAAGGCCTTGATCGCCTTGTTGATGTCCCGGGCCTTCTCGTCCGAGATGCCCCGGTTGATGTTGACGGCCTGCCGGTAGGTGCCCTTCGCGGCCGGGAGGACCGGCCCCTCGTGCACTGCCTTCAGCGAGACCTGACGGCGCACCATCTTGTCCTTGAGCACCTCGACGGCGGCCCGGAGCCGGTCCTCGGTCGAGGAGCGAAGCTCGATCAGGTCGTTGTCCTGCTCGACGGACGTCCCGGTGTTCTTGAAGTCGAACCGCTGGACGAACTCCCGGCGGGCCTGGTCCACGGCGTTGGTGACCTCGGCCAGGTCCACCTCGGAGACGATGTCGAAGGACGAACCCTTGGCCACGGGCGGTATCCTAGAGGAGCGTCCGGGGGGATGCCCGAGCGGCCAAAGGGAGCGGTCTGTAAAATCGCCGGCGTAGCCTACGGAGGTTCGAATCCTCCTCCCCCCACCAGC
>JBOGWD010000162.1:0-1045 GCA_050693275.1 Actinomycetota bacterium
ACCATCCGGTCGCAGAACCGTGCCGCCACCTTGGCGGCCTCCGGATCGATCTCCAGGCCGGTCACGGAGCAGCCTCGCTCCCGGAGCGCCCTGGCCACGTACCCCGTGGCCGCGCCGACGTCGAGGATCTTCCTGGCCCGACCGCTCAGGAGGACGATCTGGGTCTGCGACGAGTTCTTGTGGGAGAGGTCGACATCGATGTCGTACTTGGGGACCTCTCCTCGCGGCCGGCCTGGACTGGTCACCCCGCCCCCGGGAGCCCGTCCATCCTCGTCATGACGACAGCCATCCTAGCCGCGCGTCTCGCCGGACAGACGCCCCGGCCGAACGAACACCGGTCCGTCGCCTCGGGCCACGGCCCTGAGCACCTCACCCAGGGGCGACCCCTGGAGCTCCTCCGCCCTGGTGGGAAGGTCGACCTCGATCCGCAGCATCCCCGGGGAGTCGTGCGCGATGGAGGCACCCATGACTTCGAGCACGTCGCGGATGGCCCGGTTGCCCTCCAGGGCGTAGCCCCGAAAGCACTCGATGCCGTTCTCCAGAGCCACGGCGCCCAGGGCCTCGAGGAGCAGCGTGCCCACCCCCCGGCCCTGGTAGTCGTCGATCACGGTCACGGCCGCCTCCGCCACTTCCGGCTCCTCGGGGATCCGGATGTACCGGGACACGCCCATCCCCGGTGGCCCCGCCTCCTCCAGGTTCAGGGCCAACCATGCGAAGTGGTCGACGTAGTCGACCTCCGTGAGCTCGCGAAGCTGGTCCTCGGTGAGCTCCTGGATCGGTGACAGGAACCGCCGGTACCGGGACTCGGGCGACAGGCGGCGGAACCCCTCCAGGAGAAGGGCCTTGTCCTCGGGGACGATGGGCCGGAGTCGCACCCTGGTGCCGTCTCGAAGGGCCACCTCGGTGGTCCGGCGGCGGATGAACTCCTCGTCGAGGGTCGTCACAGCCGGCCGAGGAGGCGCCGCTTCTGCGTCTCGAACTCCTCCTCGGAGAGGATCCCCTTCTCCCTCATCCGGTCCAGCCGCTCGATCTCGTCGAGGGGCGA
>JBOGWD010000163.1:0-7738 GCA_050693275.1 Actinomycetota bacterium
CCGGCTGACTCTGGATCAGCTAGTCCTGGTTCGAATCCAGGCGACCCAGCCAGGTCCCTTCGTCTAGTGGCCTAGGACACCACCCTCTCAAGGTGGAGACACGGGTTCGAATCCCGTAGGGACCACAGGTTTCGTGACCTGCGGTTTCGGGGCCTCCTACTCTTCGGTGCGCGAACCACCGCGTAGACTGTGCCCATGCGATTCACAGCTGCGGTGACCCATGAGGCTCCTTGGTACGTCGCGCGATGCCTCGAGGTGGAGGTGGCCAGTCAGGGGGAGAGCATTGAAGAGGCCCTGGCGAACCTGAAGGAAGCCCTGGAACTCTACTTCGAGGACTCCTCTCCACCGGAGCGGATCGAGCCCCCGATCATCGCCTCCGTCGATCTGTCGGCGTGACGTCGGCACTTCCTGTCGTATCGGGCAAAGACACGGTGAAGGCCCTCGGGAAGGCCGGCTTTGATTGGGTGAGCCAGCGTGGGAGTCACGTGTAGTTGCGCCATCCCGATGGACGCATTGCCATCGTTCCTATCCACGATGAGCTGGCACGCGGCACGCTCCGCTCGATCCTTCGCCAGGCAGGCCTCTCCGTCGAGGAGTTCACGGGGCTCCTGTAGACGTGGATCCTCTTGCTCGAAGTTCCAACATCGGCCCCTGCAGGGAAGCGTGGTTCGCGCACCGATCAGTCAGGACCACAACCGCGAGATCCGACCGTGAGGACGGATGAGACTTCCAGAGTTCGTCCGAGAGCTACAGGTACCGGGCTGTGGCCATCGCCACCACCGCGACGGTCAGTAGGACGAGATCGATCCTGCCGATCAGGGTCAGCCTGGCTCCCAGCTGCTGCATCTCGGCGGCCTGGGCCTCGGTCGGAGGCCCCCCGCCAGTGGCGAGCTCCTGGCCGATGGCCCCCATTCGGTCGACTGCCGGCTTGATGAAGATCAACCCGAAAGCAAACGCCAGGATCCCCGCCACACTCCCTACTGTGAACCCCAAGCCCGTAGCCGAGGTGATCCAGTCGAGATCGAATCCGTCGGAGTCCCGCCAGTAGAGAAGGATGCCTGCCAGAATGGTCAGAGCTGCCGACGCCGTGACGAAGAGCACGGCCTTCTTCTTCTCGGTTACGTGACCCAGGAACTTCTCGCCTGTCGTACCTAGTTCCTTCACCGACGGTTCGATGAAGAAGAAGAAGAAGATCGCGGTGCCCACCCAGAAGACCCCGGAAAAGATGTGAACCACGCGGAGGATGATCTGGTACCAGTCCATAGGGGCACCTCCTTTCAGGAAGCTCCGACGGGAGAAACTCCGAGCCGGGTTCGAAGCATAGCGATCGCCTCTTTGGACGGTCAAACCGCGGCTGCGGCTCCTCCTACGCCCCTTCGGGTTCCGGCACGTAGTCAGCCCCGAAGGTCATGGCGGGGAATCGAGGGTCGCTTGCACACAGCGGATCCCTCATTAGCTCAGCGAGATCGGGCCGGCCACCCGGATGGGGCCCTCGTGGCGATTCGCGCACCGATCAGTCAGGACCACGCTGCCCTACGCGCGTCTAGCTCCTCACCCGGACTTCCCATCCGCCGTTGCGGCGGCGCACCTTGATCTCCGTGCCGGAGGTGATCGAGCGGTAGGTGACGTCGTCAATCAACACGACGGGGGTCGTTCTCCCGTACAGCTTCGAGGCCACCAGCGCGCCAAGCGCCAGGATCCCGTCGGGCTCGGCGAGCACGATGGCCACCGGGCCCGTGCCGGCCCGGATCGTCTCCGCGAGCACGCTGCTGCTCGAGCTGGACCCCCGGCCCGCCGGCATCACCAGCACCTTCCCCCGAACGGTCTCGCCCGCCTGAGGATGGTGCCGGTCGATGATCGTCCCGTCGATTGGTTCCACGCCGCCCCAGAAGGACAGGGGCTCCGAGAGCACTAGGGCGGGCCCTTCGGCCCGGCCCGGGACGAGCGCCCGGGCCTCAGACATCCGCCCAGATCTCCGGGTCGCGCCACACCTTTCCCTCCACCGCCGAGCGCACGCACTCGCCGAGGCTGCCGAACACCACCTGGACGCCGAGGTTGCCCGGCGCGTAGTACGCCCACTTTCCCGAGTTCGTCATGACCACGCCGCCATCGGTGCCGAGGATCGGCGTGACGTACGTGCACGTGTCGGTGACGATGGTGATGCCCGCCCGCTCGCAGGCCTCGGCCCAGCCCCCGGCCTCCGCCAGGACGCTCCGCCCGGTCGAAACGTAGAACTCCACACCGTCTGCCACCCTCGCTCCATGGAGCAGCTCGACCAGCCGTTCGAACTCCGACAGTGAGAAGTGCGACGTCCCCACGCTCACCGCAGCGAGCTCGCCATCGGCCGCCGTGGTCAGAGAGTCTCGGGCCCGGGCCACGTGTTCGGGCGTCACGTCGATCGCCCGAACGGGGTTGGCGCCGTGGAGGGCCGCCTCCAGCGTCGGAGCTTCGGGCGTGACCCCCACGGCATGGAAAAGCCCCACCGACCCCGACGACGCGGCGGCCGCGCCGAGGGCTTTGAGCCGGTCCTCGGGAACCTCGGCCGGCAGGCCCTCGATCACCGGCACGAGCGTGCCCGCTTGGAGCCCGACGAAGTGGCCGAGGACAGGATAGAGGACCTCCTCGTCGAGCAGCCGTTCCGGGAGGCCGGCCAGCCGGAAGAGGATCTCGCCGCGGCGGTTCTCGGTCAGGTGCAGCCCGGCGAACGGCGCCCGCCCGGTGATCGCGGCGCAGATGTCGATGAAGTCGCCGTATCGATCGGTGCGGGCTCCCAGCACGCTGTTGGCGAACACGATGGCGTTCGATTCGGCCCACGCCACGTGCTCCCCGAACGCCGGACGGGCGTCCATCTGGTACGGCGCGCAGGTCCACGTGGGGCGACATCCCATCTCGACGTACAGATCCATCAGGCGCCGGCCGGCCCGCCCCGTCTCCGTATCCCCACGAAAGAGCTCCGGATGGAGCAGGTCGAGGGATCCGACGTTGAGCGTGGTGGGCACGCGGACCCTCGCCCCCCCGGACACCAGGCGGTCCGCGAAGTCCAGGCTCACCCGTCCGTGATAGAGGCCTCCGTCGATGTGCCCGGAGGCGATATCCACGAGTCGCTCGGCTCCGGCGACGTCCGCCATGGCCACCACGATCCCCATGGCCATCCGGGCCGCCTCGCCATCGGCGCCCGAGAGGAGCGCCCGGTCGCGTTCTTCCAGATGAACGGCCATGTGGCGTGTATCAAATCACGCGAGGACCACGCCGCTCCGGAGGGTAGAGTGGCCCACATGCCGACCGCGGTGTGGACCGGGACACTCGGCTTCGGACTGGTGGCCATCCCCGTGCGCCTGATCCCGGCGACCGAGCCCAAGGACGTTCGGTTCCACCTCTATGACCGGGCGGGGCGACGGGTGCGGCAGCAGCGGGTGGTGGAGGCCGACGAAGATCCGGCCGAGACACGACGGGTTCCCGCGGCGGAGACGTCGCGCCCCGTCGCCTGGGAGGAGCTCATGAGGGGACGCGAGACCGAGGAGGGCGACGTCGTGCTCGTGTCACACCAGGAGATCGAGGAGGTCCGGCCGCAGCGCAGCCGCTCCGTCGGCATCGAGGACTTCGTGGCGCTGGCGGACATCGACCCGGTGTCCTTCGAGAAGACGTACTTCGCAGTCCCGCAGTCGCCCGAGGCGAGCAGGCCGTACGTGCTGCTACACCGGGCCATGCGGGAGGCGGGACGTGTCGGCATCGGCCGCTTCGTCCTGCGCACCAAGCCGCATCTCGTGGCGGTCCGACCGATGC
Organism: Actinomycetota bacterium; assembly: GCA_050693275.1. Classification (GTDB taxonomy): domain Bacteria; phylum Actinomycetota; class UBA4738; order UBA4738; family CALAEC01; genus CALAEC01. The sequence goes on from JBOGWD010000163.1 coordinate 3,784, forward strand.
GGGACGTCCTCGCCGTCGAGACGCTCTTCTTCGGCGACGAGGTCCGCGACCCGTCGGCGCTGGCCCCGGGGCCCGAGGGCGTCGAGGTCGACGAACGCGAGCTGGAGCTGGCGGTTCGCCTGATCGAGGAGTTGACCACCGAGTGGGACCCGGCGGCGTACGCGGACACGTACCGTGAGGAGCTCCTCCGCATGCTCGCGGAGAAGACGCCGACGGCTCGGGCTCCGGAGCCCGAGCCTGCCCGCCGACCGCCGCCCGTCACGGACCTTATGGGCGCCCTCAAGGAGAGCGTCGAGGCCTCGAGTAAGCAGCGGTCCGGGTGATGGTTGGTGCGAGCCCGCTCGGGTATCTACCCGCTCGGACAAGGAGGCGGGCATGGGACTCGTGGTAATCCTGATCATCCTGGCACTGGTGGCCGGCGGCATTGGGCTGCTCGTCGAGGGCCTCTTCTGGCTGCTCATCATCGCCGGGATCCTGTTCCTGATCGGCGTGTTCGCCGGGTTCAGAGGCCGTAGCCGGGCCTGACCTCCACCCCTCACCAGCCTTCGTACGGCGGCTGGCGGCGGTCGGCCTGGTTCCAGTAGTCGCGGTGGTCGACGATCTTCCCCTCGGCGTCGAAGCGCAGCACGGTCACGCCGGCCAGCGTCAGCGGCTCGCCACCCTCGACCCATGAAGCCCACCACTCCACCGCGGCGCGGTTGCCGGCCACGATGGGGTCGCCGAAGCGGCACTCGATCTCCCCCTCGTCGGCAAAGGTCTCGGTCAGGTACCGGCGGACGCCGGCCAGGCCGAGGCCCGGCTCCCGGAACGCCAGGGCCCGGTACGAGGCTGAGTCCGCGTACAGCGCGGCGATCGGTTCGGTGTCTCGCGCCGGCCAGGCTCGCATCCACGAGTCCACCCACCGGCGGGCCGCCACCCCCACGTCAGGCATCGGGGCCCTCGACGTTGACCATATGCGCCCGTTGCCCACGCGGAACACGACCACCACGGACTCCTCGCTCCCGGGATTGGACTCGCGGTGGACGATCCCCCTCGGGATCCGGGCGAAGTCGCCGGCCCCAGCCTCCATGACGTCGCGGCCGCCTGACCCGTGCTCGACCCGAACACGCCCCGAGACGCAGTAGAAGAAGGTCTCGTACTCGCCGTGGTGATGCCACCCGGACACCTGCCCGGGCTCGGTTCGGGCGAGGCCGACCCAGGACCGCTCGTCGGCGAAGGCCTCCTCCCGTACCATCCCCGGGGTCTGCGACCCGGCCGTGGACCGGTCGCCGGGCCCGAGCACCCTCACCCTCTCCGCCTTCATCTCGCCCCCCCTGCGTCGTCGCCGGATCGATCCCGTCTCGCCGGCAGTATGGACCACGGTCGTGAGGGGTCGTTCGTGTCACTACCCTCTTCTAGAATCACACTCATGAGATTCGCGGCCCCGCGGGCCTCCGGCGAGCCCATCGCCGCCCTGGATCGGGCGGCTTCGGCGATCGCGGCGGCCTCGGCGGAGGCACTCCGGGCGGTCGCCGAGGTGGACCGAGAGCGCCTGTGGCGTCGGGACGGGGCCATATCGATGACGTCCTGGCTTGCCGGGCGGTAGGGCCTGGCGTGGGGAACGGCCCGGGAGTGGGTCCGGGTGGCCCGTGCCCTGGAGGTGCTCCCCCGGATCTCCGAGGCCTTCGGTTCCGCCAGGTTGTCCTGGGACCAGCTCCGGCCGCTCACCCGGTTCGCCTCGGGCCGAGACCGACGAGCGGTGGGCTGAGCGAGCCCCGGAGCTCCGGCCGGCCGCCCTTTGGCGAGAGGCCCGCCGGCACGATCGGGTCAGGGCCCGGGAGGCCGAAGAAGCCCGCCGGAGCCGGTACCTCAGCCTGGACTGGGACCACCAGCGCTCGGTTCTGTGGCTGGAGGGGATGCTGCCCGCCGAAGAGGGCACGGCCCTCCAGGCTGCGGTCCTCCAGCGAACCGAGCGGGTTCCGGACGATCCGACGGCCGCCGACCCCGCCGGGGCCCGTCTCGCCGATGCCCTGGTAGACATGGCCACCGGCGGGCCCCAGCCGACCACCGTGGTGGTCCACGCCGGCGCCGAGGTGCTCACCCGGGACGAGCCCAAGGCCGGCCCGTGGCTGGCGGAGACCGAGGGCGGCCAGCGACTGGCCTCTGAGGCCGTCCGCCGGCTGGCCTGCGACGGCCGGATCGAGTGGGTCATCCAGTCGGGTGACCGGCCGCTGGGGATCGGCCGACGGGGCCGAGCCGTCCCCGGGCCGCTGCTCCGGGTGCTCCGGCACCGGGACGGGGCGGCGTGCCGGTTCCCGGGGTGCGAGCGGAAGCGGTGGCTGCACGCCCACCACCTGGTGCACTGGGCGGACGGGGGAGGCACGAACCTCGACAACCTGGTGCTCTTGTGCCACGCCCACCACCGCCTGATCCACGAGGGAGGCTGGAGGACCAGCGGGCATCCGGCCACGGCGCTGCGGTTCCACGACCCCGGCGGGAAGCCGCTCAGGACGAACGGCGCCGCACTCGTTCTGACGGCGGCCGGGCTATGACCCGGCGGACCTGATGCGGGCCAGTGATCGCTCCCGACCCAGGAGCGCCAGGGACTCGAACAGCGGCGGAGAGACGTTCGAGAAGGTCACGGCCGCCCGGACGGGCTGGAACGCCTTCGTCTTGGACAGCCCCCGCTCCTCGGCGAGCGATTCCAGGGCCGTGCGGATGGACTCGACGGACCATTCGTCCAGCGCCTCCAGCCGCTCGGCCACCGCGGTCAGGTATTCGCCCTGTACCACCACGAGCTTGCGGGCCCGCTCGTTCGGCTCAAGCTCCTCGAACAGGAACCGGAGCATGTCCGCGGCCTCGTTCAGCGTGCGGCTGCGCTCCTGGACCAGGGGCGTGGCCTCCCGAACCACGGGCGGGTCGGCATCCACACCCATGGTCGCCAGTCGCTCCGCGAGCTGCTCGGCCAGCCGGGCGGGATCCGCCTCCCGGATGTAGTGGCCGTTCATCCAGTCCAGCTTCTCCTTGTCGAACATGGCCGGGTTCCGGCTGACCCGCTTCAGGTCGAAGTGCTCGACCAGGTCGTCGCGGGTGAACAGCTCCGTGTGGTCGTCGTACGACCACCCCAACAGCGCCAGGTAGTTCACCAGCGCCTCGGGGAGGTAGCCCTGTTCGCGGAACCACTCCACAGCCACGGAGCCGTGGCGCTTCGACAGCGGCTGGCGGTCGGGCCCCACGATCAGCGGGAGATGCGCGTACGCGGGGATCCGCTCGGCGCCGAGGGTCTCCAGGAGCAGGATCTGGCGCGGCGTCGAGGAGTGCAGGTCCTCGCCCCGGATCACGTGGGTCATCTCCATCTTCCAGTCGTCGACCGCAGCCGCCAGGAGGTACGTCGGGAACCCCGTGCTCCGCATGATCACGAAGTCATCGATGTCCGAGGCCGGGAACCGCGCCTCCCCCCGGATCTCGTCGGGGACGATCACGTCACGACCTGGAGCCCGGAACCGTACCGCGGCGGGCCGACCCTCCTCCTCCAACGCTCGCCGCTCCTCCTCGGGGCGCTCGAGGCACTTCCGGTCGTACCGCCACGGCTTCCCCCGGGCCAGCACGGCCCGCCGGCGCTCCTCGAGCTCCTCGGGCGTGCACCAGCATCGGTACGCGTGACCCTCGGCCAGAAGTCGTTCCGTGGCCTGCCGGTAGATCTCCAGCCGCTCGGTCTGCCGATAGGGAGCGAACGGGCCGCCCACCCCGGGGCCCTCATCCCAGTCGATGCCCAGCCAGCGCAGCGAATCCTGGAGCCCGGTCACCGACTCCTCGGTGGACCGGCTCTGGTCGGTGTCCTCGACGCGGAGCACGAACACGCCGCCGTGGTGGCGAGCGAAGAGCCAGTCGTACAGCGCGGTGCGGGCACCGCCGACGTGGAGGTAGCCGGTCGGCGCCGGGGCGAACCGGACCCGAACCGGCTCAGCCACCAGGG
>JBOGWD010000164.1:0-1575 GCA_050693275.1 Actinomycetota bacterium
ACGATCGACTCGCCCTTCGGCACCCTGGCGATGACCACGGTCAGGAACGACCCGAAGATCAGGCCCAGCCCGAAGAACAGGGCGACGAGCACGGGCGTGATGCTAGCCGACGCCGGGGCCGCTCAGCAGAGCTGCGAGGTCTGGAAGGGCTCGCACTCGGAGAAGCTGCGGCGGCTCACGTTGACCAGCCCGGCCGGCAGGTTCTGGAACCACTCCGGGGTGAGCTCGATGTTCGAGTTCCCGCCCTGGGCCGAGAAGCCCTCCGCATAGATCGTGCAGATGCAGGTGACGCCACCGAGGATCCGGAACTCGTTCTCCGGCGCGAAGACGGCTCCCGACCAGTACATCCCGCTCTCGAACTGAAGGTCCCCACCGCGGACCACGATGATTCCCGAAGCAGGTCCCAGGCGCTGGCCGTCCGGGTACGTGTGGAGCATGTCGGAGCTCGCGCTGCCGGGGATCAGATCGACCTTCCACTTGATGGTATCTGCCTCGTCCGCATCGATGTAGATGACCACGTTCTCGGCGAACTCCTTGGCCGGGGCGCCGACGTCTCCGGGCTGATAGACGGTGGTGCCACCGCTGCCGTCCTTGATGTTGAAGTAGTTGCCCTGGGCCTCGGCGACCTGCTTGAGGTGCGGCATGGCCTCCAGCACGTCCGAGTTCGGCAGCGTGACCACGGGCAGGGCCTCGCCGTTCACGATCTTGGTCTGGTGCGAGTCCCGATCGTGCGGGTACGGCGATGGGCTGCTGGAGTGGATCTCGTCGCTGGCATTCTGCTGGTTCTTCTCGTAGATCTGGAAGTTCGAGAACACGGCCGCGCACCCGACCATCTGGCCGGTGGACCCGTCGAGGCACATGGCTGGGTCCGGGTCAGAGGCGATGCGGTCCTTGTGGAACACCCAGCCGAGGTCCGGATCATCGAACGTGTTGTTGAAGTTCCAGTCCATGTCGAGCTTCTCCCTCGAGGTGACCACCCCGTTGACCAGGAGGCTCTCCCTAAGGAGCGTGGGGTTCCCGTTCAGATCGACGTTCCCGTTGACGAACATGCCGAACGGGACCTCCCGAGCCACCACCCGGTACGTCGAGGACAGGACCCTGGTGACCGTGTTCCCCTCCTGGGCCCGTGAGAGGACCTTGTACTCGATGAACGGCGCGCCGGTCGGCGGCGTGAACCAATTCCCGTTCTGCGGAGAGGTGATCTGGACGCCGCAGATCGGGCTGCCCGGCAGCGTGGGATGGCGGAACTCGACGGTGTCGACCACGATGGGGTTGTTCAGGCAGAACGCCGGGGCACTCCCGAGCTCCTCGATGGTGGCGTCCACGCTGTCGAAGTAGGAGGACGCCAGGTCGAGGCCTGCCTCGGACCCCGCGAACGCCTCCTCGGCCCGCCGCTCCCGGGCTCCGATCTCCAGCTCGGCCGTGGCCGTGAAGGCCACCACCGAGCCCGCCAGAGCCAGGACCACGGTCACCATCAGGATGGTGATCGCGGCCACGCCTCGCTGATCGCTGAGTCGCTGCATCATCATCTAGATCACCCTGTTCCGCAGGAACACCTGCGCCTCGTAGGTCTGT
>JBOGWD010000165.1:0-11581 GCA_050693275.1 Actinomycetota bacterium
GCGAGACGCCGAACAGCTCCCCGAGCACCTCGACGAGGTCCGGCGAGCGCTCCTCGACCTTGGCGGCGCCGACCTCGCGGCCCGGCGGGAACACCAGCTCGAGCGTCTGCCCGTCGTACGAGCCCACCGTGGCCACCTGGGCGCTGGCGAACAGCACCATCTTCCGGCGGGCTTTGAGCGCGTCGAGGACCTGGGGCCACGACCGCCGCAGCATCTCCGCGTCCACCGCCGCCGCATCCGGCGCATGCGCCCGACCCGTACCCGGCCCAGGATCGGCACTCGGGGTCGCTTCGGTCACAAGAGGTGTTCCCTCCGCCGACGAGGCCTCGGACTCGACGGGCCGAGCCGGGGGGGCCGAGGTGGCCTCGGAGGGAACCCCTTTGGTTCCCGAAGAGGCCGCCGAGGCCTCCGCAGTTCGTGCCGCCGACGCCTCCTCGGGCGCGCTGGCGCGGTCGAGGCCGGCGAGGCGCTCCAGGCGCTCGATGCGACCGACGAGGGCGGCGGGCTGGGGGTCGGTCTCGGGCAGGGCCGCCCGGACCAGGGCCAGCTCGAGGGTGAGCCGCGGGGCCGTCGACCACCGCATGTCGGTCTGGGCCTGGAGGAGGAGCGACAGGATGCGGTTGAGCTCGCCGGCCGAGAACTTCCCGGCCTGGGCCACGAGCCGCGGATGGACCTCCGGCGGCACGTCGAGGATGGCCGGGTCGTCGGGCGAGGACAGCGCCAGGAGGAGGTTGCGGACGTGGCCGGTGACCTGGGTGGTGAAGTGCCGGACGTCGTGACCCTCCTGGACCAGCCCGTGGACGATCCCGAACACCTCGCGGGCGTCGCCGACGGCGATGGCGTCGGCCAGGGCGAACTGCACGTCGAGCTCGGGCGTGCCCACCAGGCGAACCACGTCCTCCTCGGTCACCGCGCCCCCGCCCAGCAGCGAGGCCTGGTCGAGGAGGGACAGGGCGTCCCGGACGGACCCCTCCGATTCCCGGGCGATGGATCCGGCGGCGTCGGGCTCCAGCCGGATCGACTCCTTCGTCGCCACGTCCCCCAGGTGGGCGGCGATCGTCTCGGAGGGAACCCGCCGGAACTCGAACTTCTGGCACCGGCCCACGATGGTGGGGGGCATCTTGTGGGGCTCGGTGGTGCACAGGACGAACCGCACGCCGGGCGGGGGCTCCTCGAACACCTTGAGCAGCGCGTCGAAGGCCTCGCGGGACAGCCGCTGGGCCTCGTCGATGATGTACACCTTCTCCCGCCCCTGGGCCGGGGCCGTGGGCGCCCGCTCCCGCAGCTCCCGGGCGTCGTCGACGCCGCCGTGGGAAGCCGCGTCGATCTCCACCACGTCGAGGTGGGTCCCGCCCTCGATCCGGAGGCACTGCTCGCAGGTCCCGTCCGGATCGGTGGTGGGACCGCGCTCGCAGTTGACCATCTTGGCCAGGATGCGGGCCGAGGAGGTCTTGCCGGTTCCCCGAGGCCCCGAGAAGAGGAACGCGTGGGCCAGCCGGCCCTCCCGGACGGCCCCGGCCAGGGCCCGAACCACGTGCTCCTGCCCCAACACCTGGCCCGGCGCCTGGGGCCGGTACTTGCGGTACAGCGAGCGGTACTCCTCCACGAGGTCCTTTCCGGGGAAGGTCGTCTTCATGGTGACCGTGCAGTCCGCCGTCGATCCCGGTCGACCCGGGCGGTCTCCGAGCCGGTGGCTCCGGCCAGGCGTCCCCGCGGCACCCGCCGGGTTCCGCTTACCGCTGCTCCCTTCCGGGCCTGACGGGGTTCGCGGCTCGGCGTCGCGCGGGACCCGGCCCTCATCGCCCCGTGCCCGGAGCGGCCCCGGACCTCCGGTCCTCGGGCGGACGGTCGGCCCCGCTAGAGCGGATTGCGGATACAGGGCACCGCTAGCTCCCCGCCCAGCACGGTCACCGCCGGCCAGTATAGACCTCGATCCGGACGGCCGGTCCGACGAATGGCTGCGTTGCTTCAGGCCTCACCCTGGGATGTCCCGGTCACCCGCCGCCGGAAGGGTGTGATCCCGGTGCGGCCACGGCATCCGAGCCCCTCCCGGCGAGGACGTCCTCGGCCCGGTGGCAGGCCGCCTCCTGGCCGGGCAGGACCCGACGCAGGACGGGAACCTCGACCCGGCAGCGATCCACCGCCAGAGGACAGCGGGGGTGGAACGGACAGCCCGGTGGCGGGTTCGCCGGGTCAGCGATGGTTCCCGTGAGCACGATCCGGCGTCTCCGCGAGGCCAGGTCGATCTCCGGGACGGCGGAGCGAAGGGCCACCGTGTACGGGTGGGCCGGACGAGCCAAGACCTGCGAGGTCGGGCCCCGCTCCACGATGCGTCCCAGATACAGCACCGACGTCTCCTCGCAGAGCTGCTCGACCACGGCCAGGTTGTGTGAGATGAGCACGTAGGCCAGACCACGGTCCCGGCGAAGCCGCCCGATCAGCTCGAGGATCCGGGCCTGGACCGTCACGTCGAGCGCGCTGGTCGGCTCGTCCAGAACCAACACACGCGGTTCCACGGCCAGGGCCCGGGCGATGGCCACCCGCTGCCGCTGACCTCCGGAGAGCTGGTGAGGATACCGTCCGGCCAGCTGGGCCTGGAGCCCGACCTCGCGGAGGAGACCCTCCACCCGCCGACGGGCCCCGTCGCCCCGGGCGATCCCGTGCGATCGCAGCGGCTCGGTCACCGCCGGTCCCACCCTGACCCGAGGGTCGAGGGTGGTCTCCGGGTCCTGGAACACGATCTGCACCGCCCGCCGATAGGCTCGGAGGTCGCCACCGCGAAGAGGAAGCACATCGCGTCCCTCCAGCCGTATCACTCCCCGCTCCGCCGGCACCAGTCGCACGATCGCTCGGGCGATGGTCGACTTGCCCGATCCGCTCTCGCCGACCAGGCCGAGGCCGAACGGCCCGGACGGAAGCTCGAACGATACCCCGTCCACCGCCCGGACCGGGCCGAACCGAACGTGGAGATCCTCGACCTGAAGGAGCGCGGTCACGTCGCCGTCCTCGCACCGACCTTGGGGACCGCCGCCACCAGCTCCCGGGTGTAGTCGTGGCGGGGCTCACCCAGCACCCGGGGGGTCGGGCCCTCCTCGATGATCCTGCCTCTCCACATGACGGCCACCCGGTCGCACAGCTCGGCGATCACCGCGAGATCGTGGCTGATGAACAGCACGCTCATCCCGCGCTCCGCCCGGAGGCGGCGGATGATCTCGAGGATCTCGGCCTGGACCGTCACGTCGAGCGCGCTGGTGGGTTCGTCGGCCAGAAGCACGTCGGAATGGAGGCCCAGGGCCATGGCGATGGCCATCCGTTGGGCCTGGCCCCCTGAGAGCTCGTGGGGGTGGCGATCCAGGAGACCCGGCGAGAGCAGCACTTCCCGGAGCGACGCGGCGGCTTGCGCTCGGGCCGCTCTCCGCGATGGGACCCCGTGGCGACGGAGGGCGGCCACGAACATGTCCCCCACCCGGAACAGCGGGTTTAGCGAGGCCACCGGGCTCTGGAAGATCATGGCCACCCGGCTCCCCCTCACCTCGCGGAGCCGGCGCTCCGGCAGGCCCACCAGCTCGCCACCGTCGAGGCGGATGCTGCCCTCGACCCGGCCGCCGAGCGCCTCGACCAGGCCCAGTGTGGCCAGGGCCGTCATCGACTTCCCCGACCCGCTCTCGCCGGCCAGGCCGAGGATCTCGGCGTCCCTCAAGTCGAGCCGCTCGAGCTCCACCACCGGGCGATCCCCGAAGCGAACCTGGACGTCCCGCCAGGCCAGCCTGACCCCGGCGCTCATCTGCCCACCACCCGTCTCGGGTCGAGGAGGTCCCGGAGCCCGTCGCCCAGGAGGTTGAAGGCCGCCGCAGCCAGCAGGATGGCCGCGCCTGGGAAGGTGACCAGCCACCAGTGCGTGGTGAAGAAGGGCTGCCCCTGGCTCACCAGGAGGCCCCAGTCCGGCGTGGGGTCCTGGGCCCCCAGGCCAAGGAACGATAGCGCCGACGCGGTGAGGATGACCCCACCCATGTCGAGCGACACCTGCACGATCAGCGGCGTCACGGAGTTGGGGAGCACATGGCGCCACAGGATCCGCCGGTGGGGGATGCCCAGGGCCCGGGCGGCGTCCACGAACTGGCGCCCGGCCACCGAGGCAGCCTGGCCCCGGATCAGCCGGACGTACCAGGGCCACCACGTCAGGGCCAGGGCGATCGTGGTGCTGGTCAGCGAGGGTGGCAGCACCGCTGCGAAAGCCAGCGCCAGGAGCAGGGCCGGGAACGCCAGGAACACATCGGTGATGCGCATGATGACGTCGTCGATGAGCCCCCCGAAGTACCCGGCGGCGATGCCCAGGGGGATGCTCACCACGATGGAGAGCGCCAGGACGAGCACGGCGATGACCGGAGAGATCCGGGCCCCGTACAGCACCCGGGAGAGGACGTCCCGGCCAACCTGGTCGGTGCCGAAAGGATGGTCGGCCGACGGGGCCTGGAGCACGGCCTCCGGATGCGTGGCGGTCCCGGCGTCGTCCGGGTAGGGCGCCAGCACCGGGGCCAGCAGCGCCAGGGCCACCACCAGCAGGCACAGCACGGCACCGGTGGCCAGCAGGGGTGATCGGCGGAACCCCCCGGCCATCCGGGCCCAGGGCCGGGCCACCACCAGGGCCCGCTCGCCCCCCACCACCTCGTCGAGCCGGTCGCTCACCGGAGCCGGATCCTCGGATCGATCAGTGCCTGGACCAGGTCGACGAGGAGGTTCCCGAAGACATACACGAGGGCCACGAACAGCGTCACGCCCAGGATCGCCGGCGTGTCCAGCGCGGCGACCGCGTCCGCCGCGTAGCTCCCCAGGCCGGGCCGGTTGAAGATCGCCTCGACCAAGAACGTATTGGCCAGCGAATACGCGAACACCAGCGCCAGCAGGGCCATCACCGGATTCCAGGCATGCTTCAGGACGAAACGTCCGTACACGGTCCGCTCGGGGAACCCCAGCGCCCGGACCATCCGCACGTGGTCCTCTCCCAGGGCATCCAGCACGGTGGCCCGGACCATTCGGGTGAACACCGCGGCGGGCCAGGCGGCGATGACCACGGCGGGCAGGACCATGTGGGACAGGGCGCTGCGGAACACGGGCCAGTTCCCGGTCAGCAGGGCATCGACCACCGGCATGTTGGTGACGGTCCGGAGCGGGCTCGTGTAATCGAGGTTCGGGTCGTAGATGCCCGCCACCGGGAGGATGTCGAGCCACTGGAAGAACACCAGCTGAAGGATCAGGGCCAGCCAGAACGACGGCATCGATACCCCCAGGACGCTCCCCACCCGGATCACGGCGTCGGGGGCCCGCCCTCGCCACCGAGCGGAAGCCAGGCCCAGGGGAACGCCGACGGCCATCCCGATGATCAGGGCGAACCCCACGAGCTCGATCGAGGCGGGGGCCCGGGAGCCGATGTCCTCGAGCACCGGGCGGCGGGTGCGGAACGACACGCCCCAGTCGCCGCCGACCACGCCCCCCAGATACCCGAGGACCTGGGCGGGGAGGGGACGGTCCAGCCCGAGGTGTTCCCGAGCCCGCTCGACCTGCTCCCTCCGGGCGTGGGGGCCGGCCCAGGTCGCCGCCGGATCGCCGGGGATGGCCCGGACGATCACAAAGGTGAGCACGATCACGCCCAGGACCACCAGGAGGGCCAGGGCGGTCCGCCGAAGAGCGTACCGGGTCACCCGAGCGGCTGCAGCTCGTACCCGAAGACGACGTTGGGGTAGGCCGGGTTGTCGACGAACCCGCCGACGGAGTCGAGCATGGCCCGCTGGTAGACCTGGGTGTACAGCGGGATCGCCGGCACGTCCTCCAGGAGGATCTCCTGCATCTCCCGGTACATCGAGGCAGCCTCGTCACGGTCGGACGCGGCCACCACCGACGCCTCGTCGATCAGCCCGTCCAGGTCGGGGTTGGAGTAATAGGCCAGGTTGAAGAACGGCTCCCTCTCCGTCCGGAACAGGTTGAAGAACCAGGACGAGGGGTCCGGATAGTCGGGCCACCAGTAGAAGACCAGGATGTCCTGCCGGTCCGCCGCGTTCGCGGACTTGGCCTTGTCCCACTGGGCCTGCCACTGGAGCCCCCGCGTGTCGAGCTGGATGTTGAGCTCCGCGAGCTGCGACTTCATCAGGGTGGCCACCAGCTCCTCGTCGGCGTCGCCCTTGAGATAGGTGAGCTCCAGGCGGATCGGCTCCCCGCCCGGCCCGTACCCCGCCTCTTGGAGGAGCTCCGCCGCCCGGTCCGGGTCGTAGCTCGGGTTGGACAGGTCCTCGAAGTGGCCCCACAGCCCGGGCGGCACCACCCCGCTCAGACGCTCGCCGGCCCCCCGCAGGGCGGTCATGATCCCCTCGTAGTCGAGCCCCAAGGCCACCGCGTCCCGGACCCTCTCGTCCGCCAGGGGCCCGGTCTCGGTGTTGAGCATCCCCAAGAGGGTCTGCCACGAGGCCGCGGTGGTCGTGGTGAACCCGTCCTGGCCCTCGAACGTCTCCCACAGCTCCGGGCTCATCCGCTGAACCAGCGTCACCTGCCCGGACCGAAGGAGCTGGGCCGCGGTCGTCGCCTGTGGCGTCACCTGGAAGACGTACCGACGGTAGTGGGGGCCTTCCCAGCCACCCCAGTAGTCGGGGAACGCCTCCAGCCGGAGCTCGATCTCCTCTCCTGGGTTGTACGCCTCGACGGTGTACGGTCCCGTTCCGGCGTCGTTCCCCTCGGCGAACCACTCCCCCAGGTCTTCCTCTCCGGCCGCCTCGGTGTCGTAGATGTAGGCCGAGTAGGTTCCCGAGGCGATCAGGTCCAACGGCGCGGGGTAGGACAGCGTGAACTCGAGGGTCCGGTCGTCGGGGGCCTCGATGCTCTCGACCGCGTCCCACACATAGGCCGCGGCCTCGCCCAGCTCCCTGGTCCGCTCGATGGACGCCTTCGCGGCCTCGGCGGTCAGCGGCCGTCCCGTGTGGAACATCACGCCGTCACGGAGGGTGAATGTCCACTGCAGGCCGTCGTCGGAGGAGGTCCAGCTCTCAGCCAGGATCGGCTCGACCTCTTGGGTCTCGGCGTCGTACCGGGTGAGGGTCTCGTAGATGTTGTGGAGGGCGATGACCTCGTTCGAGTATCCGGTCGCGGGGTCCCAGCCGATCATCACCTCGGAGTTGACGGAGTAGGTGAACGTCTCGTCGGGAGCCTCCCGCTGCACCTCCGGATCCGCTCCTTCGCAGGCCGAGGCCAGAAGCGTCAACGCAATGATGCCGATACCGAGACGGAAGTGTCCGGCACGCATGTGGCTGCCCTCCTTCTCCCTGCTCTCCACCGCTAGGCCAGGGGTCCGGCCGCCTTCAATCTTATGCGCACGGCCGGATCCGTGAGATATGTCAGCGGGATCTCCTCCACCTCGACCACCTCCGTGGCGCCGGGAGCAGCTCCGGCCTCCACCGCCCGCTCGATCGCCTCGGCCGAGGCCTCCGCGATGGCGTCCTGCCGTCCGCCGGGACCCAGGTGGAAGATCCGATCCACCTCACCGCTGACCGACGCGATCGCAGCTCCCACGGCGTTCGCCACGTCGAAGTGGTCCGGGCGGACGACCTCGCTGGCGCCGGGAAGGGAGTCCGGGACCAGGACGCTGCCCCCGCCCACGGCGATCAGCGGCTGCTCCTCCCGGGAGACCTTGACCCGGTCCACGGCCTCCGCCAGCGCCCGGTCGGCTCGCCGGAGGGCCGAAGCGAGCAGGTCCCGGTGCTCCCGGGTGGCCCGGCGGTCCCCCACGTCCACCCGTCCCTCCGCCACCGCCGCGTCGGTGAGTGTTGAGGTTGCCCCCCCGAACACCAATGCTTCTCGGGCCAACCGGTAGCCGACGCTGTCCGGCCCGAGCTCGACTCCGTGGGGACCTCCCTCCGAGACGATGGTGCCGCCCCCGAGGGCGATCGTGACGAGATCGGGCATCCGGAAGTTCGTCCGGACCCCGCCGATCTCGACGCCGATGGAGGACTCGCGCGGGAACCCCCTGACCAGAACACCGACGTCCGACGAGGTCCCGCCGACGTCGATCACGAGCGCGTCCGAGGTGCCGGTGAGGTAGGCGGCGCCCCGGATGCTGTTGGCCGGCCCGCTTCCAACCGTGAGGACGGGGTGGCGGGCGGCGTGCCCCAGGGCCATGAGCGTGCCGTCGTTCTGGGACAGGAACAGGGCCGGACGGAGCCCCTGGCTGGCCAGCGCCGCTCGGAACGCCTGGGCTACCTCCTCGGCCACGTCGACCAGCGCCGCGTTCAGCACCGTGGCGTTCTCACGCTCAAGGAGCCCCACCGAGCCCACCTGGTGGCTGAGGGAGACCGGCACGTCACCGAGCTCCCGGCGAACCACCACCTCGGCGTCATCCTCGTGTCGACTCGAGACGGGGGCGAACACGCTGGTGATGGCGACCCCCTCCGCCCGGTCGGCCACCCCCTCCAGGAACCTGGCCACCGCGTCTGGATCGAAGGGGCTCAGCTCCCGGCCGTCGAACTCGATCCCGCCGGGCACGATCGCCTCGCCGGCCGACACCGCCGCCCGCAGATCGTCCGGCCAGCCGAAGAGGGGACGGACCGCGTGGGTGGCCGGGCCGGCGATGCGCACCACCGCCACCCGGCGGAGGCCTCGCCGCTGGAGGATCGCGTTGGTCGCGTGGGTGGTTCCCAGCATGGCGTGGGTGATGCGGTCCCTCAGGTCCCCGGCCGAAGCGGTCACCTCCTCCACGGCCGCGGTGATCCCCGAAGTCACGTCCGTCGTGGTGGGGACCTTGGCCCTGGCCAGGAGCCGATCGGCGCGGTCCAGGACGACGGCATCGGTGTTGGTACCGCCGACGTCGACGCCGAGCCGAAGGTCAGGTTTCCCCATGCAGCTCCTCCACCGGGATGTAGTCGAACGGGTACCCGAACGCCCGGGGGCCGACGAGAGCGAGTCCTCGCTGCGTTCGCCAGACCGGATCGCAGGGGAACGCGATCACGGTGACCCGCTGGCCGTACCGGAGGCGCTCCGTGAAGATGGCGTCTGCGCTCTCGGAGTCGAGGACCGTGATGATGTCGGGGACGGTGGCCACCGGGTGGCCCTCCTGGAGCGCCACCAGGTTCTCGTTCTGGATCTCCAGGCGCACGGCTCGACCGGCGTCGTCGGCCAGACCCTCAACCGTGGCGGAACCTCGGACGAACCCCTTCTTGGTGCGACGCTCCACGTCCGTCACCTTCCCCCGGATGAGCCGCACCGCTCGGAGCTCCTCGACCAGGGTGTCGACGGGGTCTCGGATGGCCCCCTCGATGGATCGTCCGATCCGGAGGGCCAGAGAGACCGAGCGGCGAACCGTTGCCCGCTTCGCCTCCGCCACCGTGAGCTGATACTCGCTCGAGGCGGCCATCCCCCCGAACTCCACGGCGGCGGCCCGTTCCATCCGCTCCATCCAGTTGCCCGAGATCGCATCGAAGAGGACGAGGTTGCCGCGCTCGTCGGTCATCACGGCGGGGTTCGGCGATATCCCGGCGACCTCCATGGTGACCTGGGGGACCTCCGGGAAGGCCCGTCCCATGCCGTCGGCGTCGACTAGGGGCAGGCCGGCGGCGGCGGCCCAGGCCACGGGGAGCAGCCCGTTCGAGCCGCCGATCTCCGCGCACATGATCGCGACCACCGGCCTTCCCCGGAGCCGCTCCACCGCCTCCCGCAGCCGCCGCCCTTCGCCGCCGTTCTCGATCTTCTCGATCGACACGGTGGGAGCCCCGATCCCCCCGCAGGGCATCAGCAGGCCGTCTTCCGGGAGATCGTCCAGATCCACCAGGGGCACGGGCCCGTGGTCACCGGTGGCCTGCAGCGCGGCCAGGAGGCCCACGCTGGTGTCGCCGCCGCCACCGGCCCCGAGCACGGCACAACCCCGGGCCAGCGCCGGTAGCGTCCGCTCGTCGAGCTCCCGGACCTCGGGAACGGGGCTCACGTGACCTCCGGGTTCAGCGGGTACCGCACCGGACCATTATCGTTCGGCCTCGATGGGCGCTCCACGCCGAGGGGGCGTGGAGCGCGTCCCGAATGGCCACCACACCGGCCCCGCAGCGTCAGTACCTCTCCACCGTCGAGGCCTGCACGATGGGACGCGGCTTCCTGAACGCGCGGTACCGGAACGGGCGCGAGACCGGGCAGGACCTGGTGCCCGGACAGCCGTACCGGGCCTCGGTCCGGTTCCTCGGCAACGACTGGGTGGTGAAGGCCGGACACCGGATCGGGTTGGCGGTGATGGGGTCGAACCTGTGGTGGGCCGTCCCCGACCAACAGCGCGCCACCACGACGATCCTATCGAGCTCCGAGCTCCGGTCGGCGCTGTTCCTCCCGGTCGAGGGGGGCGCCAGGGCCATCCGCGACGCCGGCCTGTAGCGGAGGCAGAAGGATTTGAACCTTCGAGGCCCGTTCCCGGGCCTACGCGCTCTCCAGGCGCGCCCGTTCGGCCGCTCCGGCATGCCTCCGTGGCGGAGGCGGTGCGATTTGAACGCACGAGGAGCCTCTCGACCCCTAACCGCTTTCGAGGCGGTCCCGTTCGGCCGCTCCGGCACGCCTCCGGGACCAGTGTAGCAACGGCTCGGCCTGGCCGGTCCTCGCGGGACCCTGGAGTATCTATAACATATATGGTATATATTCCCGAGGTACCGACGGGGTCTCCCGCACTCCGCAGATGGGACAGGGCTAGGGCGCTCTCCGGGAGGCGAAGAAGTCACGCAGGAGCCGGGCGCTCTCCTGGGAGAGCAGTCCCGGCTCGACCTCGACCCGGTGGTTCAGGCGAGGGTCCCGCACCAGGTCCCCCATCGAGCCGGCGAAGCCGGCCTTGGGATCGGCAGCTCCGAAGACCAACCGGTCCAGCCGGGCCAGGACGGCGGCGCCCGCGCACATGGCGCAGGGCTCGAGCGTCACGTACAGAGTGCAGCCCTCCAGGCGCCAGGAGCCGACGCGCCGGGAAGCCTCGCGAAGGGCCAGGATCTCGGCGTGCGCGGTGGGGTCTCCCCGGCGCTCCCGCTCGTTCCCGGCCGCGCCCAGGACCACCTCCCCCCGGGCCACCACGGCACCGATGGGAACGTCGCCCCACCTCTGACATCGCCGGGCCTGCTCGAGGGCCTGGGCCATCAACCGCTCGTCGAGGGTCGTCACGGCCCGACCCTATCCCCACCCGACCGTGCCGGTGGCCGGCCGCCCGCTCAACGACGTCCCCCATCCGGCCGATGAGTACAGGGATGAAGGCCGACGAAGACGTCCTCATCGAGTTCCTGATGCGGACCGTTCGGGTGATCGTGTGGTCCACGTTCCTCGTGGTGGCGGCCCTGGCGGTCTCCCTGATGCTGCCTGGGACCGGCCCCAACCCCGCCGAGCTGGCCCTCCTCCTGGTGGTGGCGTCGGGAACGGGCCTGGCCGCGGCTCTGATCCCATGGAAGGAGCTGCTTCCGCGTCGGCGGGGCCGCATCCTCCTCTACGGATGGAACACGACCTACATCGTCATGATCAGCGCGGGGGTGGCCGTCAACGGGGGCGGCGCCTCCCCCATCGTCCTCCTGTACGGGCTGACCACGGTCTTCGC
>JBOGWD010000166.1:0-2628 GCA_050693275.1 Actinomycetota bacterium
TCTCCTTCGTCGTGCTCATGCTGGCCCGGCTGGCCCTGCGACGGATGCAGCGGCGCCTCGAGGGCGCCGAGAGCGCCACCCAGGAGCTGGCCCTCCAGCGGGCCGCCACGCTGACCCAGGCCGTCACGTACCTGATCCGGGTCGTGGTGTGGACGCTGACCGTCCTCCTGCTGCTCGGCGAGTTCGACATCAACCTGGGGCCCCTGATCGCCGGCGCCGGCATCGTCGGCGTGGCGCTCGGGTTCGGGGCGCAGTCGCTGGTGCGCGATTTCCTGTCCGGCTTCTTCATCCTCCTGGAGAACCAGTTCGGCGTGGGGGACGTGATCGAGGTGGTCATCGCCGGCCAGCAGGTCACCGGCAAGGTCGAGACGATCAGCCTGCGGACCACGGACGTCCGGGCCTTCGACGGCACCAGACACACCATCCCGAACGGGAACATCCTGATGGTCGGCAACCGCTCGCGGGGCTGGGCCCGGGCCATCGTCGACGTGAGCGTCGCCTACACCGAGGACATCGACCGCGTCCGAGGGGTGCTCGAGGAGCTGTTCCAGGAGCTCCGGGACGACCCGGATCTCCAGGGCTCCTTCTTCAGCGGCCCCGAGGTGCTCGGGATGGAGGGCGTGGGAGACAAGGACGTGGTCCTGCGGGTGACGGCGGATGTGAAGCCGACCCGGAAGGGGTCGCTGGAGCGACTCCTCCGCCAACGCATCAAGGAGCGCCTGGATCTGCGGGGGATCTCCGTCCCGGCCAGGGGGTAGCTTTGGGCTCGGGACGAACGCGTCTGCTACCCTGACCCTGCTATGGCGTCGGTCTGCGACATCTGCGGGAGGCATCCGGGGTTCGGGATGAAGGTCTCCCATTCCCACCGCCGTTCGAACAGGCGCTGGAACCCCAACATCCAGAGGGTCCGGGCGCTGGTGGACGGCGCCCCTCGCCGGGTCAACGTGTGCACCAAGTGCCTCAAGGCCGGCAGGGTCCGCCGGGCCGTCTGATCCGTCCCTGTTGACCGTCTTCGGGCCATCTCGATAGGGTGGCCTCCGTGCACCGATCCGCCCGCACCACCGTGATCCTGGCCGTGCTGACCCTGGTGCCGCTCGCTCGTGCTCCCGACCCGGCCCGGGGCCAGAGCTCCAGGCCGAACGTGCTCATCATCCTCACCGACGACCAGCGGGCCATGGACACGATGGAGCACATGCCCGAGACGCTCCAGTGGTTCGCCCAAGGGGGAACGGCGTTCACCGAGGCCTTCGTCACCACGCCGCTGTGCTGTCCGTCCCGCGCCGCGATCATGACGGGCCGGTTCAATCACAACAACAACGTCCGGACGAACGGCGATCAGGGGCTCCTGGACCACAACTCGACGATCCAGCGGTACCTCGGCCAGGCGGGCTATCGGACCGGGCTCGCCGGGAAGTTCCTCAATCTGTGGCCGGTCGAGCAGAACCCACCGCACTTCGACCGGTGGGCCCTGTTGAGGCCGGAGAACAGCGGCTACTACAACGGCCGGTTCAACGTGGACGGCACCGTTCAGACCGAGCCCTCGTACTCGACCGACTTCATCCGGGACTACGCCCTCGACCTGGTCGACGACTGGGAGTCGGACGACGACAAGCCGTGGTTCCTGTACGTGTCGCCGTACGCTCCCCACGACCCGGCCGACCCGGCCGTCCGCCACGCCGCCGCCACCTTCCCCCCGTGGCCCGGCAACCCGGCCGTGTTCGAGGCTGACAAGAGCGACAAGCCGCCGTCGGTGAAGAGCGCCGGCCGCACCTACGAGGAGGCCATCGCCGACCGCGATCGGCAGCTCCGAACGCTCCTGGCCGTGGACGAGATGGTCGACGCCATCTTCCAGCGACTGGAACAGCGCGGCGAGCAGAACACCCTGGCCTTCTTCCTCTCCGACAATGGGTTCTTCTGGGCCGAGCACGGCCTTCGGGGCAAGGACCGGCCCTACACCGAGGCCATCAAGACGCCGCTGCTGATGCGCTGGCCGGGTCGCGTGGCGGCCGGCGCCGCCCACGGCTCCCCGGTGGCGAACATCGACCTGGTCCCCACCATCATGGACGCCGCCGGCATCGCCCCCGACGCCCAGTACCCGCTGGACGGGCTGTCGCTCCTCGGCCCGGGAGCGCGGAAGAAGATGCTCACGGAGTCGTGGCCGCCGACCGCGCGAGGACCGTGGGCGTCCACCCGGACGCCCCGCTACCAGTACATCGAGTACCACAACCGGGACACCGGAGCGGTGAAGTTCCGCGAGTATTACGACCTCGTCCTCGACCCGTTCCAGCTGACCAACCTGTACGGGGACAAGAACCCCAGGAACGACCCCTGGGCCCCGGCCCTATCTCGCGAGCTGAACGGCATGCAGGTCTGCGTCGGCGCAGCCTGTCACGACCGTCTCCGTGAACCAGACGTCCCGCTCCGCTGTCCCGGCGCGGCCCGCAAGCCCGGCCAGCACCTGGTGGGCGGGGCCGGGCGCGACCGGATCAACGGCGACCCGTGGCGCCAGGTCCTGTGCGGGCGCGGGGGAAGCGACGTCCTCCGGGGCAAGGGCGGGCGGGACATCCTCCTCGGAGGGCCGGGGAGGGACCGGCTCGTGGGAGGGCCGGGCCGGGACATCCTGATCGG
>JBOGWD010000167.1:0-2106 GCA_050693275.1 Actinomycetota bacterium
GACGTGCTGATCGGCGCCAGCGAGAACGACTGCCTGGTGGCCACCGACGGCGAGGTCGACAAGCTCAAGGGCAACCTGGGCCACGACCGATACGAGGCCGACACCGACGACATCATCGACGGCTCGAACGAGCAGGCCGCGGACTGCTGGGCCAAGGGCTAAGCCGCCCGTACAAGCCAAGGCCCCCGCCACCGGCGGGGGCCTTCTGCGTGTGGGTCCCGGAGGCTCAGTACTCGAGCTCGCCCTGGCGGCTCCGCATGTACATGGCGATGGCCACGACCAGCCCGATGATCCCCAGGAGGATGAGGAACTTCTTCACGGTGCCCCCTTCCGTCGTCTCGGAGATGATGCCCGAGGAGAGTATGGACCAAACGCCCGCCGCTGAGAAGGGGGCGATTCCCGGGGCCTGGGCCTAGGATGGACCCATGAAGGGCGACCGCGTCGAGGTGACCGTGGACACCGGCGGCAGCGTGCAGCGGTTCGAGATCGAGGCCACCAAGTCCGGCCGCCGCGTGGAGGTCTCCACGGCCCGCGGGGTGGTGGAGGTGGCCGAGGTCACCAGGAGCGGCCGGCTGATCCGGACGGGGCGGTTCATGGCCTCCCGGGTCATCGCCGTGGTCGAGCACCCCGTCCAGCCCCGCTGATCCCCCCGAGGTTCGGGCTCGTCCACCTCTGGGTATCCATGAGGGTGAGATTCCGGGAGGTGGCGACATGACCAGGACAGAGCTGAGGACGAAGGCCGAGGATCGAGCCAGGGGAGCGGCCAGGAGGGCCGGTGAGCTGGGGGGCGCCGTGCGGGCTAGGGCCGGCGAGCTCGGCCATGATGCGTCCGACCGAACCAAGGGCGTCAGGCGCCGGGTCGGCTACTGGATCGCCGGCGAGGAGCCGCGGAAGCGCGGGCGGCTGACGACGATCGTGGCCGTGGCCGTGGGAGCGGCTGGGGCCTTCTTCCTCGATCCGGTGAGCGGCAAGCGGCGCCGCCACGTGACCCGCGACTGGGTCGCCGCCCGCGTGCGAGGCGTCGGCCGCAGGGTTCGGAGGACCGGCCGCGCCGCCGGAGCGGAGGCCTACGGCACGTGGCAGGCGGCCACCCACACCGGGGAGTCCGCCCTCCCGGAGAACGACGCGGTCCTGGCGCACAAGGTCGAGAGCGAGGCCCTCCGGCAGGCCGCCGGCCGGATCAACGTCAACGCCGAGGAGGGCGTGGTGGTGCTCCGCGGCGTCGTGGCTGGCTCCAGGGAGATCGACGAGATCGAGGAGCGGGTCCGCCGCGTGAACGGCGTGCGCGGCGTGCGCAACCTCTTGCATCTCGAGGGCACCCCGGCCCCCACCCGCTGAGAGAACGAGCCCGATAGGGTTGGGAAGGTGCCACCCGTGACCGCGGCCGACTTCCTGCCCGACCGAAGGTCGCTCTTGGCCCTCCGGGAGGCCGCCGCCTCGTGCCGGGGCTGTTCCCTCTACCGCGACGCCACCCAGACGGTGTTCGGCGAGGGTCCCCCAGGGGCGGAGATCGTGCTGGTCGGGGAGCAGCCGGGCGACCAGGAGGACCGCCGGGGGAAGCCCTTCGTGGGGCCGGCCGGCCGGGTGCTGAGCGAGACCCTGGAGGACGCGGGCATCGACCGGACCCAGGTCTACGTGACCAACGTGGTGAAGCACTTCAAGTTCACTCCACGGGGGAAGCGGCGGATCCACAAACGGCCCTCGACCGCAGAGGTCGCGGCGTGTCGGCCCTGGCTCCAGGGCGAGCTCGAGGCGGTGAAGCCGAGGGCGCTGGTGACGCTGGGAGCCACCGCGGCGCAGGACCTGTTCGGCCGGTCGTTCCGGGTGACCAGGGAACGAGGCCGCCCGCTGGATTCGGACCTGGCCCCGCTGGTGATGGCAACGGTCCATCCCTCGTCGATCCTGCGCGCCCCCGACGACGAGACCCGCCGCGCGGAGCGCCGGCTGCTGGTGGCCGACCTCGAGGCCCTGGCCGAGGGCCTCCGGGAGCTCCGGGAGGCCTCCTGAGCGGGAACGCCGAGACGGTCGAGGTGGCCGGCCGCGAGGTCCGCGTCAGCAATCCGGACAAGGTGCTGTTCCCGAAGCCGGGCCACACCAAGATGGACG
>JBOGWD010000168.1:0-13182 GCA_050693275.1 Actinomycetota bacterium
CGCTGCGCCGAGGAGGCCGGAACGACGGAGGATCAGGCGCTGCTGGAGACCGCCCGGGGGCTCCGGTGCACCACGTTCTTCGGCCGGTTCGGCCTCGGGGATGACGGTCGACAGGAGGACCACGAGATCCTCGTGGTCCAGTTCCAGGAGGGAATCAAGAGGATCGTGTGGCCGCCGTCACTGGCGGAGGCTTCCCCCATCCTCTGAAAGGGCACAGCCGGTCAAGTCGAGCAAGCCCCCCCGGGTGTTCCTCTCTTTCGCGTAGGTCCACAGGAGCCTAGCTGCCCTGCGCTGGGCTCAGAAACCATCTCCACGTCCTTGATCGGCGAAGTGTCGGGAGAGCGAGGACTTCGTTGCTCGTGGCCAGGACACGACTCTTCGGGTAAAGACCCACGGCACGAAACAGCTAGACCCCACTGTCGGAGCCCTTACCCTCTCCGACGGGACTTTCGCTTTGCGTGGCCACCCCCAGCTGGTCCTCGTCACCCCTCCCAGCCGCGCGGAATTTAGCCACAAATTAGCCACAAAAAGAGGCGGCTCCTCGGTCTGAGGAGCCGCCTCTTTGCCTTCTACCTGCGGTTTCGCTCGTTGCGCGGGCTGGATTTGAACCAGCGACCTCTGGGTTATGAGTCCTGCATTTCCAGGTCATCTCACGTATGTCCGCTGCTTACAGGTCATCTGAGGTTCCGCAAGATCCTCCCAGGTCAGCTCACTTGGGCAAAAGTTGGGCAAAAGTTGGGCGGATTGGCGGGCAAGACATACTCGTCCTTCCGGACGTACCCGGAATCGGGGCGAATCAGGAGTGGATCTGGCTCACGACTCCGGGCACCGATCCACGTGAAGGTGCTGGCGGCACTCCTCGTCGGTGAGCGGCCTGGTGACCTCCCGGCGGGCGATCTCGAGGAGATCGTCGATGTCGAGGGCCCAGATCCGAACGCCGTCGCACGAGCTCGCGGAGGCGAGCTTGCTGCCGTCCGGGCTGAATGCCACCTGCGATACGGCACATCCAGAGCTCGGCAGGACGAGCTGCGGCGCGCCCGTGTCTGCCTCGAACAGCCGAACCGTGCCATCGGCATTCGCTACGGCGACGCGCGATCCATCGGGAGCGAAGGCGATATCGGTGGCCCCTCCCGAGGGCCCCTGAAGGACGGTCACGCTCGCCCCGCTCTCCACATCCCTGATCTCCGCGAGTCCGGAACCACTCATCGCGATCCGGGAACCGCTGGGATCGAAGGCCAACCCGTATACCTCG
Source organism: Actinomycetota bacterium (assembly GCA_050693275.1). Lineage (GTDB taxonomy): Bacteria > Actinomycetota > UBA4738 > UBA4738 > CALAEC01 > CALAEC01. The sequence continues at coordinate 1,253 of JBOGWD010000168.1, forward strand.
TTGATCGAGGCGCCGACCTCCATGGTGAGGCCGACCTCCCCCCGCTCCCAGTCCCAGATCGTCACCCGGGTCTTCTCCGGGTCCTCCAAGGGGGCCGCCGTGGCCACCAGGCGTCCGTCGGGGCTGAACCGCGCCGCGCGGATGAACCCGTCGTCCTCGCGCAGGACGCGGACAACGCGGCCGACGCGATCAACGATCCTCGCCTGTCCGTCCCAGCTCACGGTGACCAGATGCTGCCCATCGGGGCTGAGGGCGACTTCCGTGACATCGAGGCGGTGCCGGATCGTGAAGAGCTCCTCCCCCGTCGCCAGATCCCACATCCTCGCGACCTCGCCGCCGAAGGGGGGGTCCACACCAGGAGAGCCCACCTTCCCGCCGACGGCGATCGACCCGCCGTCCGGGCTCACGTCGAATGATTGGAAGCGGAACTCGTCCGGTGCCGGTCCGATCGTTCGAAGGTCACGCCCCGTCAGGATGTCCCAGATCGTCACCGCCGAGCCGTCACCGGGGCTGGTCACCACACGCCGCCCGTCGGGCATGAACTCCACCTGTGCTGCGAAAGAAGCAGGAAAGTTTGCCCACTCGGCGTCGCCGCTCGGTCCGAGGTCCCAGATCTGCACGGCTGAGATGCCCACGTCCCCGGCCATCACGCTGGTCCCGTCCGGCGAGAAGGCCACTCCATTGATGCCGCTCCTGGTCTCTTGAGCCGACAGCGACCACAGCTCCCGGACATCCGCCCCGATCTCCCACACCCTGGCGGTCCCGTCTGAACCGCCCGTGACCAGGCGAGAAGAATCCGGGCTCCAGGCCACGCTGAGGACCGATCCGGTGTGACCGAGCAGCGTGTGGCGGAGCCTTCCGGTTTCCGCATCCCAAACGCCAGCGGCGTCCCCACTGGTCGCGGCGACGTATCGGCCATCGGGACTCCAGGACACCCCTCCGTCGAGCCCGTTTACGCCGCTCAGTCTGAACGCTTCCCGGCCCGTCTCCACGTCGAACACGGCGCCGGCTTCGACCCATCCAATCCCCACGACGGCGAGCTGTTTCCCGTTGGGGCTGAGGGCGGTGCCGGACGCGCCCCGCACAGGCAGGGTCGAGACCACCCGATCCGTGGACAGGTCGAGGACCCGGACCTTGCCGTTCTTGAACCGCATGGAATCCAAGGCGGCGGCCACGAGCGACGCATCAGCGCTGAACGAAGGGCCCCAGGCACTGCCGTTCCCCGACAGGCTCGAGAGGAGCCGCCCAGTGGAGGGGTCCCACACCTTCAGCTCGCCGTCATCTCCGGTGGAGGCGAGCCTCGAGCCGTCCGGGCTGAACGCGACGTGGTTCACGTCGGGGTCATGGCCCTGGAAGGAAAGGACGCTCTCTCCCGTCTCGGAGTCCGTGATGTCGATCATGCCCGAGCCCTGTGGCCCCTCGGTCACGAAGACTCCCGTCGGGCTCCAGGCGAGGCCTCCTCCCAGCCCGGGCACCTTCAACTCGAGTCGTGACGCCACGACGGCGCGGTGGAGCGCCTCCTCCGCTTCCGGGAGGACCGTCCCGTCCGAGGAGCGTGTGGTCTCGACCGCCTCGCTGGCGAGCAGGACGCTTAGCTCGGCGTCGACCTCCAGGTTGGCCACGGCGGCCGCGGCCAGCTCCCTCGCGGTGGCGATCCGCGCCTCCCGCTCCGCGCGACGGCTCTGGTTTGTGGCAACGACGGTGAGCGATCCGGCGATGAGCGCCGCGGCCGCGAAGACGGCAACGAGGCCCCGCAGCCGACGAGCCGATCGCCGCTCGACCTGCGCCTCGCGCTCGCGCCGCCGCTCCTCCTCCTCCCGCTCCTGGTCGCGCTGATCCACGCTGGCCTTCAGGTACGCGCGCTGGGGTCGCCCGATGGCCAGGTCCGTGGCCCCGGCCCACGACTCGAGCTGCTCCAGTCGGGCACCTCGCACGAGGAAGCTGGGGTCGCGGTCGGAGCCTCGCCACTCAGCAGCCGCCCGGGCCAGCCCCCGCTCCTGACGGAGGTCCTCTCTGGCGTCGTCGATCCATGCTCGGAGCCGCCCCCAGGCGCTGAGCAGCGCCTCGTGGGCAATCTCCACGGTGGGTTCCCTGGTGGAGGGTTCCCGATCGAAGGTCAGGAGCCGGTGACGCCCGAAGGTGTTCACGACGACATCGATCGCCTCCTGTTCCACCTCCAGGGCGTCCAGCTCGCTCCCGGCGACGCGGCGCCGGGTGTCCTGCCTGCCCTCTCCCAGGGTGACCAACCGCAGGAACACCTGCTTGGTGGCCCGTCGGCCCTGCGGGTCAGTCGCCTCGTAGATGCGGTCGGCTCGCGCGGACAGGGCCCCCGCGATCCCTCCGATCTCCCGGTACGCGGCGAGGGTCACCCGATCGTCGTGCCGACGTTCGAACAGCTCCGTGAGCGCGTACTGGAGGAGCGGGAGAGCGCCGGGCTGATGGGCGACGTCGGCGATCATCTCCGCCACGAGGCCGGGCTCGGGCCGGACGCCGACGCCTTCGGCCGGCCCTCGGATCGCTTGCTCGAGCTCGTCCGGGGTGAGGGGAGGAACCGCCTCGGTCCGTTCAGCGAGCAGCTCGCCGAAACGTGGGTAGAGGAGGGGACGGTCGTAGAAGTCCGCCCTGAGGGTCACGATGACGCGGAGCCGGCTCTCGGGGTCGGCGGCCGCGACGCGAAGCGACTCGAGGAACAGTTCCCGCTCCCGCTCATCCGCGGTGAGCGTGAAGCCCTCCTCGAACTGGTCGACCACGAGCACGACCTCCGCCTCACCGGGGGCGACTAGATCGGCCGCCTCGAGCAGTCCCCGGGACCCTGAAACGAGCCGATCATGCAGGCGGGGCACCGGACGCACCGCGATCCGGAGGAGCGCGGCCTCCAGCTCCTCGATGGGGTGAGCCCCGGGGAACATCTCGGCGATGAAGGGATCCTCCGCGTTTCCCAACGCCCCGTCCCTGATCGCCGGAACAAGCCCCGCGCGGACGACCGATGACTTCCCGCCCCCGCTCGGGCCGACGACGGCCAGGAACCTGGACCCGGGCGCGGCCTCCGCCAGCTTGGCGACGAGGCGCCGGGTGAGCTCCCCCCGCCCGAAGAAGTCGTGGGCGTCGGCCTCGGTGAACGCCCGGAGGCCCTTGTAGGGGTTCCGCTCGTCGGCCCGGTGAGGAGCAGCGGTCGCGGTGGGTTCGAGGGCCCTGCGGGCCGCCACGGCGAGCGCCTCGGCCCCCGGTGCACCCGTCCCGGCCTCCGCCCTCTCGGCGAGCTCCGCGAAGGACGGTTCGTCCGGCAGCAACCGCTTGGCCAGGCCGGCCAGCGCCCGGACGTCCTCCGAGGGCTCCGGCCCGGGGCCGCCCCCGGTCAAGAAGTCCCCGAGATAGGCGTTGCCCTCCGGGTCGAAGAGGATGTTGGACGATCCAACGTTCCCGTGTGCGACCCCCTGGCGGTGTGCAAACGCGAGGGCCAGAGCGATCTGCTCGACGACGCGAAGGGCCCGGACCCGCTCCAGCGGCTCCCCTCTCTCCTCGAGGGCTCGCAGGCTCCCCCCGCGCAGGTACCGAGACACGACGTAAGCCCGACCGGGCTCCCGCCAGTAGTCGTAGATCGGGGCGATGTGCGGATGCTCCAGCGCGGCGGCCGCTTGGGCATCCGGTTCGAAGCGACGGACGAACGCCGGGCCGGCGGCGATGGCTTCGTGGAAGACCTTGACGGCCACGTCGCGTTCCACGTGGGGCTGGATCGCACGGAAGACGACCCCGGTGGGTCCGTCGTCGATCTTCTCCAGCAGCCGGTAGCCGCGGAGCGGCTCTCCCCGCAGTTCGAGTCCGGGATCTTGCTTCAGGATCCGTTCGTGAAGCCTCACGAGCTCGGGCGACGGATCGACGCCCAGCTCGTCGGCCAGGATCTCTCGCGCTCGCTGGAAGGCGTTGAGGGCCTCGGCCTGGCGCCCCTCTCGGTAGAAGGCCAGCATCAGCAGGCCCCAAAGCCCTTCCCTCCACGGGTGGCGTGCGAGCAGGGCCTCCAGTTCGCCGATCGCCCGGGCCTGAGCCCCGCTCGCCAGGAGCCCTTCGATCCTATCCTCCTGAGCCTCGAGTCGAAGCTCATCGAGCCGGGCGGCCTCCGCCAGCAGCGAGGGCTGGTCGGCGAGGCCGGCCAGCGCCGGTCCCCGCCACAGCGCCAGGGCGTCGTCGAGGGTGCCGACCGCGATGTTTGGGTCTGCCGGGAGGGCCTTCTTCGCGTCCCTCATGAGCGCGTCGAACCGGGTGGCGTCCAGCTCGGAGGACTCGAGCCTCAGGCGGTAGCCGGGTGCCTGGCTCTCGATCCGGTCGCGGCCGAGGGCCTTCCGGAGGTGCGAGACATAGGTCTGGATGATGTTCCGGGCCTTCTCCGGCGGCTCGTCGCCCCAGATCTCATCGACCAGCGTGTCGGCTGGCACCAGCTTGTTCGCCCGGAAGAGCAGATGCGCGAGGACCGCGCGCTGCTTCGGTCCGCCGAGGGGGATCGGGCCGCCCCCCACGTCCACCTCGAGCGGCCCGAGGACGCGGAACTGCATCCTGCCCCGGTACACGGGCCGCGCCGGCCGCGAGGGGAGGAGGGCTCGCATCCGCTCCGCGACATCGCTCTCCTCCGAAACGATCGCCAGGACCCGCACGGGATCTGAGAGCCCCTTGAGATGCAGCTCGCCGCGATCGAGGTACCGAACGCCCTCGACGGTGCGGGCCAGGTGAACCAGGCTCTGGCTGCCAAGGATCTCGCCCGGACCGGCCTCGCCGCACAGCCTCGCCGCGAGGTTCAGGGCCCCACCCCGGTACCCCCCCTCGACCGGCACCGCCTCACCTGCATCCAGCCCGATCCCCACGGGCAGCGGGAGATCCGGGGCCGCCGTCGTTGCCTCGAGAAGGAGGGCCTGTAGCTCGACCGCCGCCCTGATCGCTTGACGGGGGGAACGGAACACCGCCAGAGCTTCGTCTCCCCGCAGCTCGATCACGGAGCCGTCCCGAGCCTCCACGTGCTCCCGAACGATGTCGGCGAACCTCGCCGCGAGCCTAGCGGCCGCCTCATCGCCGCGCTCTTGGGTGAACACGGTGTATCCGCGAACGTCCGCGATCAGGAATGCCCTGATCTCCTCGGCCGTCTCGTCAGGAGCCGAGCTCGGTTCCGCGTCGCGGACACGCGTCCGGCCCGATCCTTGGGAAGCCTGCACCCTCGGCCCCATACGGCCGAGTATCGACCCCCGGGTTCCCGGGCGCCAGACCCCGGCGTCGTGCTGTCGGTTGGTCACGGGCTCAGCCTGGAATGAGGCGCTTGAGAACGGCTTGAAAAAGGCTTCCAGCCGTTCTCAAGTCTCCTCCGCCACCCTCGCACCGTGGTCCCCATGGAGGCGGCTCGAAAGGTGGCCTCACCTCATGGGCGGACTGGGAGGAGGTTTGATATGTCGACACAGAAGGTCAAGCGCGATCCCGGATCGGTGGATCGGCAGCCGGCGCCTCGGCTGCGCCCCGGAGTGGGGAGGAAGGCCCGAGCGTTCGCCGTGGCGGCGGCGATCGGCCTGGTGGCTGCGGCGTGTACACCCGGAACGCGAGATGGACAGATGGCGACGGCGCCTGCCGACCAGCCACCGGCGGCCGAGCTGGCCACGCACCCCCACTTCCTCGACCTCGAAACGGGCGAGGCGACGCTGCTTCCGGAGAGCCTGGAGGGCGGCGAGAGTTACGTGGCGTCCCCCGACGGCACGAGGGTCGCCTTCGTCGGAAGTGGCACCGGGGGCGTCATCAAGATCGCGAACATCGATGGAACCGGTGTGCGTACACTCCCGTCGCCGCCGGAAGGGTTCGTCGATCAGCAACCCCGGTGGTCGCCGGACGGCACCAGGATCGTCTACCAGGAGCGATTCGATGACGACGACGACGTCGGAAACCTCTTCGTCTACGACCTCTCCACAGGTGAAAAGACGCAGATCACCGATCTCGGGAACAGGCGATTCTGGCACTACGATCTGTGGCCGAGCTTCTCTACGACCACCGTCCCTCCGGATCCCGAAACGGTCATCTTCCACATGGCCCGGACCTCGGGCGAGACCGGGACGGCGGACGTCTGGGGGGTCCCGGCGACCGGGGGCGAGCCCAGGCGAAGCCTGGAGAACGCCTGGTACGCCACGACCAACCACTCCGCGACGAAGGACATAGAGGCCTACCTATTCCTCCTGCCTTCGCCGGACCTTTCGTCACGCAGCATCATGGCCGGACACCCGTGCTGTCCGAATATGCGGCAGACGCTCGTGGAGGCGAACGAGTCGATCTGGTGGCCGACCATGTCCCCCGACCGGGACAGCATCGCTTACCAGGACGGTGAGTCGATTTACGTCCTCGACATCTCCACGGGTGAGGTCTCGGAGGTGGGAATTGGGGGCACCGCCGAGTGGCTCGACAACGACACGCTCATCGTGGCGCCCTGAGGTGAAACAAGCCCAGCGCAACCTTCACGGTAGCGGGTCTGGGATGTGGAAGCCCCGGCGCGAGCGCAGGCGCGTCGCAACGGACCCGCCGGTCGGAAGGGAGGAACGATGAAACGAAAGGGCAGAGGCCGAAGGTACGCCGGGGCTGCGATCGTGAGCCTCATGGCGATGCTCGGGGCGGTCGGGGTTCCCGCGGCGCAGCAGGTGGGGGCGGTGACCACCGAATCGTCGGCCATGGTGGTCGAGTGGAACGGCAACGCCCAGGCGGCCATCATCGGCAGGGCTGGGCAGGGACCGACCGTGGCCTACCTCCATCTGGCCATGGTCCAGGGGGCCGTGTACGACGCGGTGAACGCGATCGAGGGGGCTACGAGCCCTACCTGGGGGCCCCTTCCCTGGCCGATCAGGGCGACTCCGCTCCGGCGGCGGTGGCCACCGCGGCCCATCGAGTGCTCGTGGCCCTGTTCCCGGGCCAGCAGACGACCCTCGACGCGCAGCTCGTGGCCTCGCTCGCCCAGATCCCTGACGGAGCGGCGAAGACCGGCGGGATCGAGGTGGGCACGGCTGCGGCGGCGGCGATGCTCGCGGCCAGGACCAACGACGGTCGCTTCAGTCCGTTCACGGTGAACCAGGGCGATGACCCCGGCGAGTGGCGATCGACGGCCTTTGTGAACGGCGTCCCCGTCGTCGAGCCGGCTCCGTGGGTCGGGAACGTGCGGCCGTTCCTGATCCCGAGCGCCGAGGCGCTCCGCTCGGACGGCCCGAACCCACTCACCAGCCCCGCGTACGCAGAAGACTTCAACGAGGTCAAGCGGCTCGGTTCCCTCACGAGCACGGTCCGCACTCCGGACCAGACCGACGCGGCCCTGTTCTGGCAGGCCAACGGGGCGGCACTGTTCAACGCCATCTTCCGACAGCTGGCCGTGGCCCAGGACCTGGACATCGCCGAGGCCGCCCGCCTGTTCGCCATGGCCAACCTGGCCGGTGCGGACGGCGTGATCGCCTGCTGGAACGACAAGTACTACTGGAACTTCTGGCGGCCCATCACGGCCATCCGCCAGGCGGACAGCGACGAGAACCCGGCGACCGTGGCCGATCCTAACTGGACGCCGCTGTTCGGCACGCCGCCGTTCCCCGAGCACCCCTCGGGACACACGTGCGTCAGCGGGGCCGTGGTGGAGACGCTGCAGGACTTCTTCGGCACGGACAAGGTCTCGATCAGCACGTTCAGCAGCTTCTCCGGCTCGACGAGGGAGTTCGACCGGTTCTCCGAAGCGATCAAGGAGATCATCGACGCGCGAGTGTGGGCGGGCATCCACTTCCGCACGGCCGACACGCAGGGATACGTCATCGGGCGGAAGGTCTCCCAGTGGCTCGAGCAGCACTACTTCCGTCCGATGAAGTGAGGCAGGCGACCGAAGCTTTCGCTCTCCCCCGACGGCTCGCTGGTGACCTTTATGGGACACAGGATCGGCGGCCCCGGAGCGTTAAGGTTCGTGACCAACGCCGACGGCACCGATTGGCGATCCATCGGCTCCTGTATCTCCAATCCGGCGGGAACCTGGTCGCCGGATGGGAGCCGGATCGTGTGTGGCCCCAATGGGCCACCGCCGGGCACCCGAGGTCGTCGCCGCGATCACTCGCAGTTCGGCAGAGCGGCTGGGCCTTCGAGAGGGCAGCGAGGCTACCGCGATTATCAAGGCCACAGAGGTGATGATTGGGACTGAGTCCTAACGCCAGGCCCCGGCACCCATTCCTCAAGGCCAGACAGTTCTCCGGGCAGGGCGCGCGACTTCGGTGTTCTCCGCGCGAGAGGCAGCCAGGCATCGGTAGCCAGTAGAGCGACCACCTGACCGGCCAGCCCTCCCGACCTGTTTTCACGTCAACTTGGGCAAAAAGTTGGGCAAAAGTTGGGGCTGGAACGGATGCCACCGCCCCCAGGTCATCTACCTGCGGCTTCGTCGTCAATCCGCGTGCTGGGCGAGCGCCTCGACCGATTGCTGGGTTTTCGGATCAGGAGGTCGCTCGCTCCTCAGCAACGCTCTGACCTGCGGTTTCCTCCTTGAGGCTGTCCGTAGGCGACCTCTGGGTTATCGGGCAAACGAGATGAGGAAAGGTTGCCGCTTCGACACCCCTCCTGACCTGCGGTTTTCTCTCGTTGCGCGGGCTGGATTTGAACCAGCGACCTCTGGGTTATGAGACCGGCGACCTCGTGCCGCCCTGTGTCGTCTGGTGCCGTTCCGTGCCGTCCTGTCCGAGCTTCGTGCCGCCGAGGTCCGTCCCGTGCCGCCGAAGTCCGCCGCCGAAGTCCGCGTGGTTCGTTTGCAAATGGTTTGCACCAAGGGCAAACAATGGCCAGGTTCTGAGCGGAGGCCCCGAGTAGTCAAGTCGACCAAGGTGTCTTGATCGGTCCGCTGCGACGGGCGCTAGGTTCGCGGTGGACAGTCTGGGCAGAACGGTGGTTCCTTCGGGTCAGCCATCCGGTTTGACCTCCTCCCCTACTGCGCCTCTTTCGCCTTACCGGCTTCCACCGCTTCCTCCAGTTGCTTGTCCGACAGGACTCGCTCGTCGGGATCCCGACCACCATTTGGCGCGAACCTCAGCCCCTCCATGTACCGCGTGGGCTCCTTCCTCCGGTAGCCCAGGAACTCGTGGGCGTAGTAGTCCCGCGCGTCCTGAACGGTCTTCTTCCCCTCGATGATGTCGTGAGCAAGGTTGAGCGCTAGGTGGTTGGCCTCCTCATCGTGGCAACGAGCAGATAGCTCTCCGCGGGTCCTGTTGACCACCACGCTCCCGTCGAAAGCGGTGATATCGCTGACCTTCTCGGCCGGAACAGTATGCTGCAGGAACGACTCGACCGAATCGTTGTGTGGCGCCGGGAACTCGTGCGAGTCGAAGTCCCGGTAAGCGACGATCCTCTTCCACGGCCCCGGCTCATCCCAGATCAACACGGAGTCCGTCGCCTCATCTGGATCGCCGTATCTGTCGATGACCAGTTGTGCGGCTTCCCGCGATTCCTCCGGCCATCCCTCCATCGGCTTCATCGCCGCTCCCTTCCGCCTACTCGTTGTAGTCCTTCTTCGGTCTTTCCAAGTCCCCCTGATCCTTCTGCAGCTGGATCAGCTCCAGCATGTTCTCCTTGGCCGCTTTCACACCCGCCTTCTTGATGGTCTCCGTCTGACCGGCGTCTTTCAGGTCGTCTTCGACGATGTTGGCCGAATCGCCGTGGTTCTCATACGGCAGCTTGCATCCACACGTGTAGCACATGATCCCTCCTCTCTCTCTCTTCAACGAGATACCCAGATGCCAAACCGACTAACTCCTTCCAGCCTGACTTGAGTCTCGGAGCTCGGTCTTGAGGAACCTTGTGTAACTCTCAGTGATCGACGGATAGCAGGAACATCCTTCCTTCTCAAGCTTCGACCGGTCGGTTATGGCAACCGTGGCCCTTCGGTACTCAATCGCCCCAGCGCTGCGCAGCCCCTTCGCCGCCAGAGTAACGCTCTCCCTTCGAACGCCGAGCATGGCTGAGAGGGACTCGTGGGTGAGTGGAAACTCATCGCGACCGGCCCGGTCGCCGATCAGCAGAAGCCAGCGAGCGAGCCGCTCCTTGGCCGGATGAGCGCGGTTACATGCCGCGGTCAGAGACGTCTCACGCAGCAACAAGAGGGTGTATCGGACGAGGATCTCCCCCACGCCCGGAAGATCGAGCAAGCGCCCCGCTTCGTTCCTTGGAAGAAACAAAGCCCGACCGGGGAGCTGCACGACCGTTCGGAAGGCCGACACCGAGGAGTCCACCAGGGCTGAGGCTCCCGTCATCCCTTCCCGACCGACGAGCGACACCTTGACCGAGGTCCCCTCGGGAAGGCTCACCAGCCGGCACATGAGGCACGAGAGAGGGAAGTAGAGCCCGTCCACGCCTTCCTCCTCGGCGGACACGGGCTGCTGTGCCTCGAGCTCGACCTCGGACCACCGATCCTCGAGCGCCCTCCGAGCCTCCCGTCCCAGGGCCTCAAGGATGGCGTTATGCCCCTCGGGCGGCAGCGCGTCGGCGAGCTCGGTCATAAGCGAACCCTAGGCGAGGGGAGACGCCGCACACTGTGTGGTATCGCACGGAACTTTGCAAACGGGCCGCCTACCTTTCGAGACGTGGCGGTCCGCTCGAGCATCCCTGGCCGCTGCCCGCTTCCCCGGGGCAGCGTTCCCACGAGCCGGTCAGCACCACGCGTAGCTCGCGGACCTCCTACGGACCCTACCCAATGGCCCCACCCCCCCGATCACCGTGAGAGGAGCGAGAGATGGCCAAACCCCGGCAGATGAAGGTCCACACCCGAAGCGGCAACGGCGCACCCGAGGAACCGTTCGAGAAGCCGGTCGTTCTGCCTGAGGAGGAGGATCAGGACCCGGCGCGCCATGCCTGGGCCGACGCTCGCTTCGCCACGGACATCATGGCCGAGCACGGACTCTTCTTCGCCCTCCTGATGCCGCCGGAGGTGGCGGAGAAGGAAAGGCAGCAAGCGCTCCGGTTCTCGGAGACGTTCGCCCAACTGCACAAGAAGATCGATGCCGCCGCACCCCCGGAGAGAGGAGATCTCCCACGGTTCACGAGCGAGGTCCTGGAAGCGATGAAGCCGTTCATCGAGTACAAGGCCACCCTGGGAGATGCCCAGAGGGATGGAACGCTCCGAAGCTTGGTTTGGCCCTTGTTCTTCGATCACACCCGTCACGAAGCCGAGCGGTGGTCGCGGCGGCTCGAGCAGTTAGGCGGTGGTGAGTCTGAGCTCGATCGGAAAGAGGTCGCCGAGTTCTGGGACAACATCATGGAGGAGCACGCTCGATTCGTCATCCATCTGCTCGACCCGGACGAATTCGAGCTGATCCAGACGGCCGCGGACGCGAGCCGCGTGTTCGCGAAGCTCGGAGCGGGAGGCCCCGGAGGCGCTGCGGCCGCCTTCCTGGCCGATCCCGGTACGGTGGCGAAGGCGCTAACGCAACATCCCGAGACGAGCGCGGTCCTTAGCGCAGCCGAGCACATCCTGGACTTCAAGACTCAGGCGGCGAGAGACGTCGAGGCCGCGCGGATCAAGAGCATCATCGACCCGAGGCTTGCCGACCACGTGCGAAGGGAAGCCCTGAAGTTCGTCGACGAACTCAAGCGCGCTGTCTGACTTTACTGGAGAGCTGGTCCGCACAGGTTCTCATCGGAGATGAGCGTCGTCCGGATCGGCGGAGCCTGAACCCGCCGACCTGCGGATTCGCGATCGGCGTCGTGGGCGTGCGACCTCTGGGTTATTGGGCAAACGAAATGACGAGAGGGGTGCCCATCGGACACCCCTCCTGACCTGCTCTTTCGCTCGTTGCGCGGGCTGGATTTGAACCAGCGACCTCTGGGTTATGAGTCCGGTGGCCTCGTGCCGTCTGTTCCGTCTGGTGCCGTTCCGTGCCGTCCTGTCCGGGCTTCGTGCCGCCGAAGTCCGTCCA
>JBOGWD010000169.1:0-15195 GCA_050693275.1 Actinomycetota bacterium
TCACGGTCTCCGCGCCCATCCCTTTGGCCGTCCACGTCCCCGGCTCCAGCCGGACCTCGTGGAGCTCCGGGCGAACGCCCGGGATCCCGTGGCCCACCAGGCCCTCTCGCCCGGTGATGTGCTGGTCGAGCGTCCCGCCCATGGCCACGTTCAGCACCTGGAACCCCCGGCAGATCGCCAGGACCGGCATCCCCCGGTGGATGGCCGCTCGGACCAGCTGCATCTCGAACAGGTCGGCCTCGGTGTCGATCCCGTAGCACTCGGGCATTGGGTCCTCGCCGTAGTGCTTGGGGTCGATGTCCCCGCCTCCGATCAGGAGGAGCCCGTCGAACCGCTCCACGAGCCGGCCCACCTCCTCGGGCTTCATCCGATGGGGGGCCAGGATGCCCTCCTGACCTCCGGCCCTGTGGAGCGCCCGGAGGTACGTGGCCGGAAGGGCCACCGAGTCATCCCGCCAGGACCTCACCTGTCCGGCCGGCACCGGCTGGCCGGCCACCGCGATGAACGCGCGCATGGTCATTTCAGTGTACGGCGTCCGGCCGATCTCGAGTCAGATGCGCTCGAAGTTCCGCTGGATCTCCCAGTCGGTGACCACGGCGTTGAACCTGGCCCACTCCTGCTTCGCCGTGTGGACCAGGTGGTAGTGGACGTCGTCGCCGAAGGCGTCCCTGGCTACCTTGCTGTCCTCGAGCAGCTCGATGGCCTCCACGATGTTCCACGGCACCCGCGGCACGTCCTCAGCCTCGTACGCGTTGCCGTGGAAGACAGAGGGGGCCGCGATCTTGTTCTCGATGCCGTGGAGGGCCCCGGCGATCGTGGCCGCGAAGGCCAGGTAGGGGTTGGCATCGGCGCCGGGAATCCGGCACTCGGACCGGAAGGACTTCTCGTGGCCCACGATCCGGAACCCACAGGTGCGGTTGTCGTGGCTCCACACCACGGCGGTGGGAGCCCACGATCCGGGCTGGTAGCGCTTGTACGAGTTCACGTAGGGGGCGAACATCCAGGCCATCTCCCTGGCCGTATCCATCAATCCGCCGAGGTAGTACTTGAAGGTCTCGGACATGTGCTCCTTGTCGTTGCCGTCCCACATCAGCGACTTCTTGCCGGCCTTGTCCCACACGCTGGAGTGGAGGTGGAACGACGAGCCGGCCTCCTCCATCGACCACTTGGCCATGAACGTCACGGCCCGGCCGTTCAGGGCCGCGATCTCCTTGACCCCGTTCTTGTAGATCGTGTGCCGGTCGGCCATCTCCAGGGCGTCCGCGTACTCGAGGTTGATCTCGTGCTGCCCCTTGCCCCATTCGCCCTTGGAGAACTCCACGGGAACGGCCGCGCCGTCCATGCCGTTGCGCATCTGGCGGATCAGGTACTCGTCCTTGGTGGTCTGCAGGATGTGGTAGTCCTCGATATACGGGGCGTGTGGCGCGAGGTCTCGGAATCCCTTCTCCGCCGCCTCCTCGTAGGAGTCCTTGAACAGGAAGAACTCGAGCTCCGACCCGCACTTGATCGTGAAGCCGGCCTTGGCGGCCCGCTCGATCTGCCGCTTCAGGATCTGGCGGGGAGCCACCTCGACGATCTCGCCCTCCTCGGTGAGGATGTCGCAGATCACCAGGGCGGTCTTGTCGAGCCACGGGATCAGGCGGAGGGTGTCCATGTCCGGCACCAGCTGGAAGTCTCCGTAGCCGGTGTCCCAGTTGGCGAACCGGTAGCCCGGGAGGGGCTCCATGTCCACGTCCACCGTGAGGAGGTAGTTGCACGCGTGCATGCCCTCCTCGCCGAGGATCTCCTCCAGGAAGAAGTGGCCGGTCACCCGCTTGCCCATGAACCGGCCCTGCATGTCGGGGAACACCACCAGGATGGTGTCGATGTCCCCGTCATGGATCAGCTTCTCGAGACGCTCGTGGTCCACGTTGCCCGCCATCGCTCACCTCCGTGGCTCGCGGCGGAACCGCAGCGAGCCTTCCAGCCCGCCGCGGTCCACGCTCCCTCCCTCGGGTCGGTCTCTACGAACCGCCTCCTCCGCCCGTGTCGAGCTCGGCCTCGGCCCGTTCGATCAGCGCGAACTCCTCCTCTGGCGCCTCGGCCACGAGCCGGTGCCGGCTGTAGAGCCAGAAGTACGCCGCCCCCAGGAGGAAGGCGACCACGGTCCAGAAGATGGTCCACCGGGTCACGGTCGTGTACACGACCCCGGCGGAGAGCGACACCGCCGCGATGATGAGCGCCATGACCGGCATGACCATGCCTCCGGGTGCCTTGTACGGTCTGGGCAGGTCGGGCTCCCGGACCTTCAGCCGGATGTAGGCGAGCATCATGACGATGTACGTGATCAGCGCGGCGAACACCGAGATCTGGATCAGGATCGACCCGGCGTAGCCGAGGTCCGAGAACCCCTCCGGCGGTGTCAGGCCCCGAGCCAGCGCCACGATCAAGACCATCGAGATGATGGCGGGGACGCTGAGCGCCCAGTACGGCGTCTTTCGGTTGGACGACGTGAGCGAGAGCCACCTCGGGAAGTACCCGGCCCGCGAGAGCGCGTAGATGATCCGGGAGTAGGCGTAGATCACGCTGTGGAAGCTGGCGATCAGCCCCGACAGGCCGACGAGGACCACGAACCAGAAGAACCAGTTCTCTCCATGGATGGCCGCGACCGGGTCGCCAACGGGGTTCCCGGTCGTCGAGATCGACAGCGCACCCTGGGTGCCGCCGCCAGCCAGGAAGGCCATCGCCGAGAACACGATCAGCGTGAACATCGCCGCGATCGAGCCCTTGGGCACGTCCCGCTCGGGGTTCCGCGTCTCTTCGGCCGCCATGGGTGTTCCCTCGATGGCCAGGTAGAACCAGGCCGCGTAGGGGATCGCCGCCAGGATGCCGACGTACCCCGTGGGGAACCACGTGCTGGACCCCGCGGCGCTGGGATCCGGCGGGATGTCGGTGAACCGGCTGAAGTCGATGTCCGGGAGCAGATACAGGAACCACACCACCAGGACGATCGAGGCGATCGTGGCCACCACGAACACCGAGACCAGCGTCTCTCGCACCCCCAGGAAATGGATCAGGAGGAAGGCCACGAAGATCAGGATGTACAGCCACTCCCCGGCCTCCAGGCCCAGGACGCTGGGCAGGTCCTCCAGGCCGGGGAGGCCGGTCAGGTAGAGCCCGATCCCGGTACCGATCACGGAGATGGCCAGCAGGTACTCGATGGTGGCCCCCAGACCGTTGATGTACCCGCCCCAGATACCGAGGGCTCGCCGGCCGAAGGCGTACGGCCCGCCGGTCGCCGGGATGGCCGAGGCCATCTCCGAGATCCCGTACACCATGAACGTGTACATGGCCGCGATGAGGATCGTGGCCACGAGCATCCCCCCGACGCCTTGGGCGAACCCGAACTGCCACCCGAAGTACTCGCCGGAGATGACGTAGGCGACCCCGAGGCCCCAGATGAGCCACGCGCCGGCCTTCCTGGCCAGGCGTCGCTCCTCCAGGTACTCCGTCCCGACGTGTTCGTACTCGACGACGCCGACCTTCTCGACCTTGGGCTTGCCCTCCTCGTGCTGCGGCATCTGCCCTCCCTCCCTCAGCTCGGGGAACGAAGAGGGCGCCGGAGCGACCTCGCCGGTCGAGGCTCCTCCGCCGCCCTCGGGTTGCTTTGACCCATTTGTCTGACCAATGGTCCTACCCCGCGAATCCTAGGTCGCTCGCGCTAAGGGTGTCAAATTGGCGGACCGCCGGTCCCTTCCGTAAACTTGTCTGACAAATGAGCCGGAGGGTGCGTGGGGACGGCCTGACCTCGGCGGTCCGGGAGGAGCTGGTCCAGCGGATCGAACGGGGTGAGTGGCAACCGCGAGAGCGCCTCCCCTCGGAGCCGGACCTTGCGGCCCGGCTGGGAGTGAGCCGGGCCACGCTCCGGGAGGCGCTTCGCTCGCTGGCCGAGGACGGGTTCGTGACGAGGGTGCAGGGATCGGGGACGTTCGTCACCCACCGGCCCAGGCTTCGGAACAACCTCGACGTGAACTTCGGCGTCAGCGACCTCATCCGCTCGATGGGAATGGAGCCCGGTTCTGCTGGCCTTCGGGTGTACCAGGGCGCCGTGTCGGCCGACGATGCTCGGCACCTCGGCCTGTCTGCCGATGAAGCCGCCGTGTACGTGGAGCGCGTCCGAACCGCCGACGGTCGACCGGTTGTCTACTCGGTGGACGTCGTCCCCAGGAGCCTGCTCGGGGATGATCAGAGGTTGCTGGAGCGGTTGGGAAGGGGCTCGATCTACGAGCTCTTCGAGACCGAGCTGGGCATCGTGGTCCGGCAGGGGGTGGCCTCGCTGCGGCCGGCGAACGCCGACGGTCGCCTGGCGGCCCGCCTGAAGGTCCCCGAGGGAACCCTCCTCCTGTACATCTTCCAGGTGGACTACGACGGCGAGGGTCGCCCCGTGCTGGTCTCCCACGAGCACCATCTGGCCGACGCGTTCGAGATCACCGTGGTCCGGCGGGGTCCGGGCCCGAGACCGAAGGAGGCTCGGTGAGCATCGGGAAACGCATGCGCATGAAGCGGCTGATCGACCCGACGGGAGCGGCGATCATCTGCGCCCTCGATCACGGGATGACGTCACCGGCCCTCCTCGAGCCGCTCTCGCCGATCCGGGAGCGGACCCACGAGGCGGTCGCCGGGGGCGCCAACGTCATCATGATGAGCAAGGGCATGATCCGGCACGCGGAGCCGGCGTTCGCTCGGGACACCTCCCTGGCCCTCCTGCTCTCGGCATCGGCGAACCCCGGGGAGGAGCGGCCCAGCGTGGTCCAGATCGCCGAGGTCGAGGAGGCCGCCCGGCTCGGCGCCGACGCCGTGGTCCTGTTCGTCGCCCTCGGGGGCGACTCCGAGGCGTCGATGATCCGGACCCTGTCCGCCGTGGGGGGCGAGTGTGAGCGGCTGGGGATGCCTCTGATCGCCGAGGCGGAGTTCCCCACGACCTACGCCACCGTCGAGGACCTCGCCGAGACCTACGGGTTCGAGTACCTCGCTCGGAACGTGCGGCTGTGTGCGGAGCTCGGCGCGGACATCGTCAAGAGCAATTGGCCGGGGAGCGGCGAATCCTTCGGGAAGCTCGTGGAAGCGACGGCCGGCGTGCCGGTCGTGCTTGCGGGGGGGAGCCGACTGGAGGACCGGGAGCTCCTGGAACGGATGGAGGCGGCCACGGCGGCGGGGGGGATCGGCTGCTCGGTGGGGCGGAACATCTTCATGCACCGGAACCCGGAGGCCATCACCAGAGCGCTCTCCCGCGTGATCAGGGAACGGTGGACCGCCGAGAAGGCCCACCGGGCGCTGCTCGATGAGGCCGGGAGCCCGACCGGATGAGCGATCTCCTGCTGGCCATCGACCAAGGGACCTCCAGCACCCGATGCTTCGTGATCGGCCGCGACCTGGGGGTGCGGGCCGTGGCGTCGAGGCCGGTGGCCTCCTCATATCCTCAGGCCGGCTGGGTCGAGCAGGATCCGGAGCAGCTGGTCAGCTCCGCGGTCGAGGCCGTGGCGGAGGCGATGGATCAGGCCGCCGTCGGCTGGGACGCCGTCCGGGCGATCGGCATCGACAACCAGACCGAGACCTTCCTGGTGTGGGACCGGGAGACGGGCAGGCCCGTCTACCCGGCGATCGTGTGGCAGGACCGACGGACCGCCGACGTCTGTGACCGGCTCAGGGATGAGGGCCGGGAGCCCCTGATCCGCGCGCGGACCGGGCTGGAGCTCGACCCGAGCTTCTCGGCCACGAAGCTCGCCTGGGTGCTCGAGGCCCGGCCGGAGGCGGCGGAGGCGGCACGAGCCGGTCGCCTCGCCTTCGGCGACGTGGCCTGCTGGCTGATCTGGCGGCTGTCCGGGGGTCGGGCTCACGTCACCGAGCCCTCGAACGCGTCCCGGAGCATGCTCCTCGACCTCCACACGCTCGCCTGGGACGGCGAGCTCCTCGAGCTGTTCGGGATCCCACGATCGCTCCTGCCGCCCATCCGGCCCACGGCCTCCGTCCTCGCGGAGACCTCGCCGGAGGTGGTGGGGGCCACGGTGCCGATCGCCGGAGCCCTGGGGGACCAGCAGGCCGCGCTGTTCGGCCAGCAGTGCTGGCGGCCCGGTATGGCCAAGGTCACCCTCGGCACCGGGGCGTTCCTCTGGATGAACGCCGGTCCGAAGGTCCCCGACCCGCCCCCGGGGATCCTCGGCACCGTCGGGTGGATGACGGACGACGAGGTCGCGTACGCCCTGGAGGGCTTCGTGCCGGTCGCGGGAGCCGCCGTCTCCTGGATGGTGGAGACGGGGCTCCTTCCCTCGCCGGGTGACAGCGAGGCCGCCGCGCGGGCCGTCGACGACGACGCCTCCACGGTGTGGTTCGTGCCCGCGCTGACCGGCCTCGGGGCACCTTCCTGGGAACCGTCGGTCCGAGGGACGATCCTCGGGATCGGGCGAGGGACCCGGCGGGAGGAGATCGTGCGGGGGGCCCTCGACGGCGTGGTGCATCAGATCGCCGACGCCCTCGAGGCCATGGAGGAGGGCCTGCCGACGGGTCTGGAGGGTCTCCGGGTCGACGGGGGAATGGCGAAGAACGACTGGCTCATGCAGCGGCTCGCCGACATCCTGGCTCGGCCGGTCGAGCGGCCCTCGAACCCCGAGGCGACCGGGCTGGGGGCGGCCAGCGTGGCCGGCCTGGCCACGGGCCTGTGGTCCTCCCGCGAGGAGCTCGCGGACCTGTGGGTCCTCGATCGGCGATTCGACCCGGGCATGGACGGATCGAAGCGAGACGGGCTTCGAGCATCCTGGGCCCGGGCAGTCGAGCTCGCCACCTCATGGACGTGATGGCCGAACGTCCGCTCCGAACCGTGATCGTGGGCGACGCCCTGCTCCCCACCGGAGTGATCGCCGAGGCGCTGGAGCCCCTGGACGGCCCGCTCGAGGTGATCGCGTCGCTCAACTGGGGGCCGCCCGACGAGGCCGAGGTGGACCGGATGGCCCTCCGACTCGAGCACGAAGGACCGACGGCCGAGCGGCCTCCGGAGGAGCTGTGGGCGCGGCTGGCCTCCGCCGACCTGCTGGTCGTCCACTACTGCCCCGTGAGCCGTGAGGTGATCGAAGGGGCAGCGAGCCTGCGGTTCCTGGCCACCTGCCGGGCCGGCACGGAGAACCTCGACGTCGGCGCGGCCACCGAGGCGGGGGTGCTCGTGCTGCACGTGATCGGCCGGACCACCGAGGCGGTCTCCGACTTCGCGGTGGGGCTGCTCCTGTCGGAGGTTCGGAACATCGCCCGGGCCCACGCCCGTCTCGCCGCAGGCCGGTGGGACAAGTCGTTCGTGACCTCCCCGTTCACCCCGGAGCTGGAGGGGCGCACGATCGGGATCGTCGGGTTCGGGGAGGTCGGGCGGGCCCTGGCCAGGAAGCTCCAGGGGTTCGGGATGCGCCGTCTCGCTTTCGATCCCTTCGTGGATGACGAGCGGATCCGCGATGGCGGCGCCGAGCCGGCGACCCTGGAGACGCTGATCCGTGAGTCCGACTTCATCTCGCTGCACGCTCGCCTGGAGCCCGGGGAGCCGCCGCTCATCGGGGACCGCGAGCTCGGGGCCATGAAGCCCACCGCGTACCTGATCAACACGGCTCGGTCGTCGCTCCTGGACACGGACGCGCTCGTTCGTTCGCTGCGGGAGCGTCGCATCGCGGGGGCCGCGCTCGACGTCCACGACCGCGAGCCAATGGGGGAGGACCATCCCCTCCTCGAGCTCGACAACGTGACCCTTACCCCGCACCTTGCGAGCAGCACGAAGGAATGCGCCGAGAAGAGCCCCAGGATCCTGGCGGAGGACATCCGCCGGGTCATCCGCGGCGAACGTCCTCGGTTCGCGGTCAACGGCGAAGGAGAGGAGGGACCGTGAGAGCGGCCGTGATGGCCGATGTCGGCGCCGTCGGGCTCGAGGACGTCCCTGAGCCCAGGCTCGACCCCGCGGGAGCCCTGCTCCGCGTGGAGGCGTGCGGGATCTGCGGGACCGACGCCCGGACGTTCTTCAACGGCGATCCGCGCGCCCCGGCGCCGTGGGTCCTGGGACACGAGCCCGTGGGGGTCCTGACAGAGGTGGGCTCGGAGGCCGACCTTCCACCAGGGGTTGTCGAGGGTGACCGGGTGTTCCTGGGTTCCATCCTCACCTGCGGCGAGTGCCAGTGGTGCACCAACGGCTACCAGAACATGTGCGAGCTGCACGAGCTGTATGGATACGATCCGTATCCGGGCGCCTACGCCGAGGTGGCGGCGGTCCCGCCGATCGCCACGAAGAACCTGTTCTCGCTTCCCGACGACCTTCCCTCGTTCCTGGCGACCGTGGCCGACCCGTTCGCCTGCGCCCTGAACGGGGTCGAGATCCTGGACCCGAGGTACGGCGACACGGTGGTCATCCTGGGCTGCGGGCCGATCGGCTGCTGGCAGACGATCCTGTGCCGGGATCGGGGGGTCGGCCGGCTGCTCCTCTCGGACGTGAGCGCGGACCGGCTCGATCGGGCCCTGTCCATCGTCGGGCGGTTCGTGGACGACGCGTTCGTGGCGGGGGAGGACAACGGAGTGGAGGAAGTGAACCGGCGGACGGAGGGTGAGGGCGCCGACCGGATCATCGTGGCGGCGCCCTCGAAGGAGGCGCAGGCCGCGGCCCTGCTTATGGCCGGGCGGAGGGCCCGGGTGGTGTACTTCGCTGGGCTGCCGAAACACGATCCGATGAGCACGCTGGACATCAACCAGCTGCACTACAAGGAGCTGGCGATCCTGGGTGCGTACGGTGCCACGCATCGGCAGTACCGGATCACGATGGGCTACCTGAACCGTCGGCGGGACGACCTCGAGCCGATCGTCACCCACCGGCTGCCGCTCGAAGGGATCGCCGACGGATTCGAGGCCATCGGATCGGGAGAGGCGCTGAAGGTCGTCATCGAGCCGGAAGGGGGGCGCTGACCGTGCGGTACGTGATCGGCTGCGACGTGGGGAGCCAGGGGACGAACGCGGCTCTCTACGGTGAGGACGGCACGCTCGTGGCCTCGCGGTACGAGCCGCACGACCTCTCGTTCCCCCATCCGGGCTGGGCCGAGCAGGACGCGAACCAGTGGCCGAGGGCGGTGGCCGCGGCTGTGGGGCCCCTGGTGGGGGAGGTCGAACGGGCATCCGACATCGTGGGCCTGTCGTTCGGGAGCCAGCTCGACGGGATGGTCGCGTGTGACGACCGCGGAAGACCGCTCCGCCCGGCGATGATCTGGATGGATCGTCGCGCCGAGGACCAGGCGGCCGCGCTCGCCGAGCACGTCACGCCCGCGGAGTTCTATGAGCTCTCCGGCACGAACCTCGACTCCTCGCATGCGGTCTTCAAGGCGCTCTGGATCCGGGACGAGGAGCCAGATGTGTTCCGGGAGGCGAGGCTGTTCATGCCCCCCGGGGCGTTCGTCCTCCACGAGGTGACCGGCGTCTGGGCCGTGGACCACTCGAACGCCTCCTCGCTGGCCCTCCTCGACCCTCGCACCCGGACGTGGTCCGACCGCCTCCTGGAGGCCACGGGCATCGA
Organism: Actinomycetota bacterium; assembly: GCA_050693275.1. Classification (GTDB taxonomy): domain Bacteria; phylum Actinomycetota; class UBA4738; order UBA4738; family CALAEC01; genus CALAEC01. The sequence continues at coordinate 9,560 of JBOGWD010000169.1, forward strand.
ACCGGAGCAGCTCCCCGAGCTGCTGCCCAGCCCCGAGGCCGTGGGGAGCGTCACGCCCGAGTTCGCCGGGGACACCGGCCTCGATCCCGGCACCGTGGTGGCGGTCGGCTGTGGGGACGAGATGGCCGCCACGCTCGGGGCAGGTGTCTTCGAGCCCGGCGAGGTGTGCGACGTCGTCGGGACCGCCGAGCCCGTGTGTGCGGCGAGCGAGGCTCCGCGGTCGGATCCAACCATGCTCGTGGAGTGTCACCCCCACGCCGACCCGGACGCCTGGCTCCTGGAGAACCCCGGCTTCGTGTCCGGGGGGAACCTGCGCTGGTGGAGGGACGAGTTCGCACCCCTCGAGCGGAGGGACGAACAGGAGGGCAAGGGAGACGCCTACGACATCCTGGCGGCCGCGGCGGCCAAGGTCACTCCCGGCGCGGAGGGGCTGGTGTTCCTGCCGTGCATGCAGGGTGCCATGGCTCCGGAGTGGAACGGCGCCGCCCGGGGCGTCTTCTACGGGCTCACCCTGGCGCACACCCGGGCGCACATGACCCGGGCCATCCTCGAGGGAAGTGCGTTCGCCCTGCGCGACATCCTCGAGGCCATGGCGGGGGCCGGCCTGGCCGTTCGTCGGCTGACGATCGTGGGCGGAGGCGCCAAAGGCGCGATCTGGCGCCAGATCAAGTCCGACGTGACCGGGTACCCCATCCGCGTTCCCACCAGCGTGGAGACGACCGCCACCGGCGCGGCCATCCTCGCGGCGGTCGGGGCCGGGATGTTCCCGGACGTGGGCCAGGCGACGAGCTCGTTCGTGTCCTACGAGCCGGAGGAGCACCGCCCGGACCCGGAGGCGCAGGCCCGCTACGAGGAGGTCTATCGTGAGTACCGTGAGGTCTACTTCGCGTTGAAGCCCGTGTTCGGGTCCTGAGCGAGGTGCGATGGCCCGAATGAAGCGACCCCAGGTCTCCTCGGCTGGCGTCCTGGCCACCGCGGCCCGGAGGTTCTGTCCACCGTACGAGATCGACGAGGTCTCATCCTCCGGGATGCGTATCGGGCTGCGGGATCCCCGAGGGGTCCGGCCCGAGCTCACGCTGCGACACCGCCACGAGCGTCGGCTCTTCCTCAAGGCGAACTACCTCGTCGTGGAGTCGGCCGTCCCCGGGGCCGGCCCTTCCGAGGACGGTGAGCTCTCGTTCCGTTTTCGCGGTCCCTTCGCTCGCCAGAAGGCGTCGTTGCGCTGGAGGAGGCCGGTCCAGGACGGGCCGGCGTGGTCAGACCGGCTCGAGGAGCCCCTGCTCCGGGGGATCCGCGACGTTCAAGCCGTGGAGTCGTTCCGGATCAGGTGGGATGTCGCGGAGCGAACCTGGCACCTGTACCTCGAGACTCTCTCCGGATCGATGCTCGGGGGGTTCATGTCCCCGCTGCCGATCCCCGTGCCGATCGATGCCGAGGAGGTGGAGGGGATCATCGCCCTCATCGACGCGTTGGCCTCGACCGGCGAGTAGCCGGCAGTGGTCATTCCGGATGAGGCCGGACCGCCAGGGCTCCGGCGGCGACCAGTCCGATGGCCACGAGGGTGGGAAGCGAGAAGCCCCAGCGAGAGATCGACGCGGCCCAGAGGGTGCCCCCCAGCACCGCCAGGAGGACCGTCAGGACGGTCAAGCGGAGGCCAACGGCGAACCGAACCACCAGGATCGCCGCGGCGATGGCCAGGATCGGGATGAAGTCCGCGGAGCCGGCGTCGGCCCATCTGATGGAGACACCCAGCGCCAGGAGATCGGTCATCGAACGGTATCGTACCCCCGGCCGGTTCGGAGCGATCGGGTCGGCCGGAATCGGCGTTGAGCGATGAGCGAGATCGAACGCTTCCTCGGGGCGCACCCGCCGTTCGACGGGCTTGCCGTTGAGGATCTGGCCACCGTGGCCCGCTCGGTGCAGGTCGAGTACTTCCCCGCCGGGGAGCTCGTCCTGCAACAGGAGGGGATTCCCGCCGGCTTCCTCTACGTGGTCCGCACCGGCTCGGTCGAGTTCCTGGCCGATGAGGAGGTGGTCGACGTCCTCGAGGAGGGAGAGGTCTTCGGCCACCCCTCGCTCCTCTCCGGTGCCGGACCCAACGTGACGGTTCGGGCCGCGGAGGACACCCTCTGTTACCTGATCCCCCGGGACGTCGCCGAGAAGGTCCTGGGGACCCCCTCCGGCCTCTCGTTCCTGGCGATGAGCCTCCACCGGCGACTGGAACGGTCGGCCAGGACCCGGGACGCGGCGCTGGCCGACCCCCGCCTGGGTCGGGTGGACTCGCTGCTGCGCGGGCCGCTCATCGACTGTGACGCCGACCAGTCGGTTCGCTCGGCCGCGGACCTGATGGCCCGGGAGCGCCGATCCGCGCTGTTGGTGCGCGCCGACGGAGGCGTCGGCATCGTCACCGATGCCGACCTTCGCACCAAGGTCGTGGCCCAGGGCCTCTCATCCAGCAGGCCCGTCCGCGACGTGATGACCTTTCCCGCTCCGGCCGTCTCCGGTGACCGACTGGTGCACGAGGCTCTCCTCGAGATGCTGGCCGAGGGGATCGACCACCTCGTGGTGACCGACGGGGCCGGGAGGCCCGTGGGGGTCCTCAGCGATACCGATGTCCTGGGCCTCGAGCGAAGGCGGCCGTTCGTGCTCCGGGCCCAGATCGAGCGCGCCCACGACGTGGAGAAGGTGGCCGCCCTCGGCCGGGAGCTCCCGGAGGCCATGGTCACCCTGGTGCACTCGGGCCTGGAGGCCGTCGACATCGGGCACATCGTCGCCCTGATCGTCGACGCGCTCACCCGACGGCTGATCCACCTGGCCATCGAGGACCTCGGCCACCCCCCGGCGCCGTGGGCATGGATCGCGCTCGGCAGCGAGGCTCGCCGGGAGCAGGCCCTGGCCACCGACCAGGACCACGCGCTGGCGTACGCGGATGGGGCCGAGGATGCCGAACCCTTCTTCGCCGGGATCGGCGCTCGCATCGTGGAGGGACTGGAGCGTTGCGGCATCCCTCGCTGCCGGGCGGGGGTGATCGCCAGCGAGCCGGAATGGCGTCGCTCCGTGTCGGGATGGAAGGCGACCTTCGACGGGTGGATGCGCGCTCGGGCGCCCGAGCCGGTGGCTCTGACGACGATCGGTTTCGACTACCGGGCTATCTCCGGGCCGCTGGTGGTGGAGCCGGAGCTCGACCGGACGGTGCGAACCGCCTGGGACCGTCCGGCGTTCCTGCGTCGTCTGGCCATGGCCGCCCTCGACTTCGAGCCACCGGTCGCCCTTCGGGGTCGGCCCGTCGCGGGGGGGCGTCGGGTCCTCGACCTGAAGCGCGGAGGGCTCCTGCCGGTCATCGACCTGGCGCGACTGTTCGGGTTGGAGGCGGGATCGTCCGCGAAGGGAACCCTCGAGCGCCTGAGGGTCGCCGAGGGTGGCGGGGTGATCGACGGTGAGGCCCGGTCGGTGCTCGAGGAGGCGTTCCGAGTCGTGCTGGACGCCCGCCTCGTCCATCAGGCCGAGCAGGTGGAAGCGGCCGAGCGGCCGGACAACCTGGTGGATCCCTCATCCCTGGGGCGGCTGGCCCGCACCAGGCTCAAGGAGGCCTTCCGGGCGATCGCCGAGGTACAGCGGGCGGTGAGGCGGCGCTTCCACGTGCCGAGGATCGGATGAGTCGGGTCGGCGGCGTCGTCCTGGGTGACGGCCTGGTGGAGCGGCGTTTGCCGTGGCGCTCCGTGGCGCTCGCTTCGCTTGACCTGGAAACGACCGGCCTGGATCCGACCCGGGACGAGATCCTGTCGTTCGGCGTCGTGCCGATCGAAGCGGGCCGGGTCCGGCTCGACCTGTCGGCGTATCGGCTGGTGCGCCCGACGGTCGCGGCCGGCACCCCGGCGGTGGCCGTCCACCGCATCCTGCCCGCCGAGGTGGAGGGCGCCGAGCGACTGAAGGCCGTGGGCGATTGGCTCCGCGCCTCCATGTGGCGCCGGGTCCTGGTGGGCTGGGCTTCGTGGGTCGAAGGTGCCTTCCTGTCGAAGGCCATGGGCGGTCGTCCCCACGCCTGGGAACGGCACATCATCGACGTCCGCCGGCTGGTCGGGTTCCTCGCCACGTTGGAGGGCCGGGGTCGGTCCACCCGGGCCCCGGAGCCCCTCGCGCTCACCGCGGCCAGGTTCGGGATCCCTCCGGACCGTGAGCACCACGCGCTGTGGGACGCGTTCGTCACCGCGCAGCTCTTCGTGGTGGTCGCGTCAATGCTCGAGCGTCACGGGGTGGAGAGGCTCGGACAGCTCCTGCGAGCGGGGCGCCCACGCCTGGGGCGCTGAAGCTACTCCGGCGTGACGTAGGCGGCGGTGATGCCGCCGTCCACGACCATCGCGGAGCCGGTCATGAACGAGGACTCGTCGGAGGCCAGCCACAGGGCCGCCCGGACCACCTCGTGGGCCTGCCCCAGCCGGCCCATGGGCACGTGGACCAGGCGGCGCCGCTTGGCGGCCTCGTCGGCGAAGAGCTGGAGGAGCAGCGGGGTCTCGATCGGCCCCGGGCACAGGGCGTTGGCCCTGATCCCGCGCCGAGCGTACTCGACGGCGATCTCCCTGGTCATTGACAGGACCCCGCCCTTCGTTGCCGTGTAGGCGATCTGGGCCGTCGCCGCACCCATGAAAGCGACGAACGAGGCCACGTTGATGATCGAGCCGCCGCCGGACCGGAGGAGGGCCGGGATGCCGTACTTGCATCCCAACCACACGCCCTTCAGGTTGATGGACATGGTCCGGTCCCAGGTCTCCTCGTCTGTCTCCACGACGCCGGCGTCGCCCGGCAGGACCACGCCGGCGTTGTTGTAGACGATGTGGAGCCCGCCGAACGTCTCGACGGCGTGCCCGACCATGGCCTCCGCGTCACCGGCGTTCGAGACGTCCGCCCGGACGAACGCCGCGCCCTCGCCGATCTCCCCCGCCGCGGCCCGGCCGGCGTCCTCGACCACGTCGGTCATGACCACCCGGGCGCCCTCCGAGGCGAACAGCTTCGATGCCTCCAGGCCCATGCCCCCGGCGGCCCCGGTGATCAGCGCCACCTTGCCGTCCAGCCGTCCCACTATCCGCTCTCCTTTCGCTCCCACACCTCCGGGTTGAGCAGCGTCGGAGGACGGCGCCCCTCCACGGCCGCGATGACGTTGTCGATGGCCAGGAACCCCATGGCGTCCCGGGTCTCCACCGTGGCGCTCCCCAGATGGGGGATCACCGTGGCGTTGTCGAGCTCGAGGAGCGCGGGGTGGACCTCGGGCTCCTTCTCGAACACGTCGAGCCCGGCGGCAAAGAGCTCGCCGGCCCGGAGGGCCTCGGCCAGGGCCCCCTCGTCGACGACCGGCCCCCGGGACGTGTTCACCAGCACGGCCGTCGGCTTCATCTTCCGGAACTGCTCGGGGCCGAACAGATGGCGGGTCTCCGGTGTGAGGGCGACGTGGATGCTGATGACGTCGGCCTCGACCAGCAGCTCGTCGAGGTCTCGGTACTCGGCGTCAAGCTCCCGCTCCATCTCGGGGGACGGCCGGAACGGATCGTGGTAGCGCACCGACATGCCGAAGCCCTTCCCCCGGCGGGCCACGGCCTGGCCGATCCGTCCGAACCCGACCACGCCGAGCACCTTCCCGTGGA
>JBOGWD010000170.1:0-5184 GCA_050693275.1 Actinomycetota bacterium
AGCTTCCCCGTCTCGCCCTGTCCGGCCATGAAGATGACGACCTTCGTGTCGGCGAGCTCGGGATCCTCGCGGATCTGTTTGAGGACCGCCCAGCCGTCCGTGTCGGGCAGCTCGGCGTCGAGCAGCACCAGGTCGTAGCCCTCCTCCCGGAGCATGTTCAGCCCGTCCTCGGCCGTGGAGGCCTCGCCCACGTCGTACCCCTCGATCTGGAGCCGGAGGACCGGCTGGCGCATGTGCTCTGGCCGGTGGTCGATCAGCAGGATCCGCTTTCCGGTCACGCCTCCATCCTCCCGACGCTACCCCTCGACGATCCGGTCCACCTGCACGCCCTGTTCCAGGAGCCACCGGACCGCCTCCTGGATGGCTTCCTCCGAGCCGTCCACCTCCAGGATGACCCAGCCGGAGCCTTCCTCGAGATTGGCCCGGCGGATCGTGGTCACCAGGCCGAACCTCGAGCCGAGGGTGTGGATCACCGGCTCCTCGACGAGCTTCCCGGGCAGGGTGAGGTGGAACCGTCCCGTGGCCACGCCCGGATTCTACGGGAGCCGTCTGACGGAATGAGCCGGCCGCGCCGCCAGAGCGGACACCTCTCGTCCGCGAAGGCGGCGCGGCCGGCTCTCCGTGAGACCCGGCTAGAAGTCCATGTCGCCGCCGCCGGGCATGGCCGGCGCGGCGGGCTGCTTCTCCGGCTTCTCGGCGACGACGGCCTCGGTCGTCAGGAAGAGGGCCGCGATCGACGCCGCGTTCTGCAGCGCGGAGCGGGTGACCTTGGTCGCGTCGACGATGCCGGCCTTGAACATGTCGACGTAGTCGCCGGTCTCCGCATTGAGGCCCCACCCCGCGTCGAGGGTGCGGACCTTCTCGATCACCACGCCTCCCTCGAGGCCGGCGTTCTGGGCGATCTGCTTGATCGGCTCCTCGAGGGCCCGGCGCACGAGCCGCACCCCGGTGGCCTCGTCACCCTCGAGATCGACCTTCTCGAGGACGGGCTGGGCCGACAGCAACGCCACGCCGCCGCCCGGGACGATCCCCTCCTCCACGGCGGCCTTGGTGGTCTGAACGGCGTCCTCGATGCGGTGCTTCTTCTCCTTCAGCTCGACCTCGGTGGCCGCGCCGACCTTGATCACCGCGACGCCGCCGGCCAGCTTGGCCAGCCGCTCCTGGAGCTTCTCGCGGTCGTAGTCGGAGTCGGTCTTCTCGATCTCGGCCTTGATCTGGTTGATCCGGCCCTTGATCTCGTCCTCCTTGCCGGCGCCCTCGACGATCGTGGTCTCGTCCTTGGTGATGACCACCTTGCGAGCCTTGCCGAGCATGTCGAGCTGGGTGTTCTCCAGCTTCAGCCCGACCTCCTCGGAGATGACCTGACCGCCGGCCAGGATGGCGATGTCCTGGAGCATCGCCTTCCGCCGGTCGCCGAACCCGGGGGCCTTCACCGCGGCCGACTTGAACGTCCCGCGGATCTTGTTGACCACGAGCGTGGCCAGTGCCTCACCCTCGACGTCCTCGGCGATGATCACCAGCGACTTGCCGGACTGCATGATCTTCTCGAGGATCGGCAGGAGATCCTTGACGGCGGAGATCTTCGAGTTGGCCAGCAGGACGTACGGCTCCTCGAGGACCGCCTCCATCCGCTCGGGGTCGGTGACGAAATACGGGGAGATATAGCCCTTGTCGAACCGCATCCCCTCGACCAGCTCCAGCTCCATGCCGAAGGTCTGCGACTCCTCGACGGTGATCACGCCGTCCTTGCCCACCTTGTCCATGGCCTCGGCGATCTGCTCGCCGATCTCGGCGTCACCCGCGGAGATGCCCGCCACGTGGGCGATCTCGTCCTTCTCCTCGATCTCCTTGGCCTGGTTCTTGATCTGCTCGACGGCCGCCTCGACGCCCGCCTCGATCCCTCGCTTCAGGGACATCGGGTTGGCCCCCGCGGCGACGTTGCGGAGGCCTTCCTTGACCATGGCCTGGGCCAGGACGGTGGCTGTGGTGGTCCCGTCGCCGGCGACGTCGTCGGTCTTCTTTGCGACCTCCTTGACCAGCTCGGCCCCGATCTTCTCCTCGGGGTCCTCGAGCTCGATCTCCTTGGCGATGGATACCCCGTCGTTGGTGATCGTGGGGGCACCCCACTTCTTCTCGAGGACGACGTTCCGCCCCTTGGGCCCCAGCGTGATCCGGACCGCGTTCGCCAGCTGGTCCATGCCTCGCTCGAGGGCCCGGCGGGCGTCCTCGTCGAACGTGATGATCTTGGCTGCCATCGGCTCCTCCTAGTACCGTCTCGGCCTGATCGCCTACCTGCTTAGCACTCCCCTCCGGAGAGTGCTAAGCGGAGTATAGCGCCGGAAGGGGGCCGGGTGGCAAGGGGCCGAGCCTAGGGAATGGACTTTTCCTTCTCGCACTTCCGGGCCTTGTCCCGCTTGCCGGGCCCTCCGACGCAGGTGTCCTTCTTGGGCCCGCCGTTGAGCCGATCGTTCCCCCCGGCGCCCTTCAGCCGGTCCTTGCCTCCCTCGCCGAAGAGCTTGTCCTTGCCTCCCCCGCCGTTGGCGGTGTCGTTCCCGCCCCCGGCGCAGACGAGATCCTTGCCTCCCAGGGTCCGGACCTTGTCCTTGCCCCCCAGGGCGGCGACGACGTCGCGGCCCGAGGTGCCCGTGAGCGTGTCGTTGCCGGGGGTGCCCACCACGGTGGCCGTCTTGCCTCTGCATGTGGCCCCGATCGGCTGGGCCGGCTCGGCGATCTTGGCCACGAAGGCGTCCTCCATGCTGTTCTGGGTGGTATCGGGACCAGGCAGCGGGCCGAGCCCGTCCCCGTCGGGGAAAGTGTCCTGGTTCGAGCCGGTCTCGCCCGTGACGTAGGCCGCCCCGGTCCCGTCCACGGCGATGCCGAGACCCTGGTCATGAGCCGCCCCGCCCAGGTACCCGGCGGAGGCGAACGAGGTGCCGGCAGCGGCCACCTGAGCCACGAACACGTCGGCCAGACCACCGTTGTAGGTGGGATCGGGGCCGGTCAGCGGGCCGAAGCCGTCCCCGTCGGGGAAGGTGTCTTCGGTCGAATCGGTTCTTCCGGTGAGGTAGGCGGCGCCGCCCCCGTCGACGGCCACGCTCTGGGCTGCCTCGTCGCCGGAGCCCCCCACGTAGCCCGCATACCCCAGGTCGCTTCCCGCCGGGACGACCTTGACGACGAAGGCATCGTAGGGATCGCCGTTGTAGGTGGTGTCGGGTCCGGTCAGGGGGCCGAACCCGTCCCCGTCGGGGAAGCTGGCCTGAGGGGAATCGGTGAACCCGACGACGTAGGCGGCCCCGCCCCCATCCACGGCGACGTCCGAGGCGTAGTCCTCGGTCGAGCCGCCGATGTACCCGGCATAGCTGAGCGCGGTCCCGGCGGGAGCCACCTTGGCCACGAACGCGTCGGGGCCTCCGTTGTACGACGTGTCCGGCCCGCCCACTTCGGGGAAGGTGAGCTCGCCGCTATCGGTTGTACCGGTCACGTAGGCGGCCTGGGCCCCGTCGACGGCGATGCCATCGCCAAGGTCGAATCCCAACCCACCGATGTATCCGGCGTAGGTGAGCGAGGCTCCCGAAGGCGCCACCTTTGCCACGAAGGCGTCGGTGTTCAGGTTGTAGGTGGTGTCCGGCCCGACCGTGTCGGGGAAGGTGGCTTCGCTGGAGCTGGTCGAGCCGGTGACGTAGGCCGCCCCCATGCCGTCGACGGCGATGCCCAGGCCGGAGTCGAGCTCGGACCCCCCGATGTACCCCGCGTAGGCCAGCGAGGTGCCGGTGGGCGCGAGCTTGGCCACGAACGCATCGGACAAGCCCATGTTGTAGGTGAGGTCGGGTCCGGTCACCTCAGGGAAGGTTGCATCGGTGGAGTTGGTGAAACCGGCCACGTAGGCAGCCCCGGAGCCGTCCACGGCGATGCCTCGGGTTTCATCGACGCCGGCCCCTCCGATGTACCCGGCATACACGAGCGCCGTCCCAGCCGGGTTGACCTTGGCCACGAAGGCATCATCGCCTCCGTTCCAGCTGCCGTCGGGGCCCGGCAGGGTGCCGAGCCCATCCCCGTCGGGGAAGGTGGCCTCGGTGGACAACACCTCGCCGGTCACGTACGCCGCCCCGGTCCCGTCCACGGCCACGTCGTAGCCCCGGTCGGTGTTCGAACCTCCGATGAACCCCGCGTAGACCAGCATCGCCGGGTCGATCACCAGGGGCCGGGAGGGGTCGTACGGCCCGAGGTCGAACCCATAGCCGGTCCCCGTCGGTACGCTGTATGCGCTGGGCACCTCGACCCTGCGGCCGTCGACTTCCTGGTACGTGAAGGGTGTGTCCTCGACCAGGTCTCCTGCCGGCGTCTGCACCGTGAGCTGCCCGCGGTCGTTCGCCGAGAGCCCCGCCGCCCCGCGCCAGGCCAGGCGGATGTCGGAGGGGTCGGCTCCGGGCTCCACAAGCAGGGAGTACTTCAGCCGGCTCCCCGTCCCCCGGTACACGAGATCGATCCCCGGCCACAGGTCCCGGTAGGTCACTTGGGAGTACGTGGGGAGTCCGGCGTGCCAATCTTCGGGATTCCCCCTGAAGTAGCTCACCACCGCCGGGGTCCTCCCCCGCCCCACCGGGCGGACCGGACGGGCCCCCACGAACTCGAGGCCCAGGTTCCACCGCTGGGAGGTCCCCTGGCGGTCGGCCAGGGAGACGAGGACCCCCCCGGAAGAGAAGCCCACCGACGTGTCCGCGCCGTGGAGGTAATACTCGACGGAGCTCCCCGCCTGGCCGCGGTTCTCGACGAAGTAGGCCGGCAGGTCCCGGAGGTCGGCCGTCGGACCCGACTCGGTGGGTTGGCCGGGATCATCGACCGGGGAGGGGCCTGTGGATCCCGAGAGGACCAGGGCCAGGGCGACCAGGACCCCGGCCGGAACCGCGAACCCTCGACTCCTTCGCATGGCACCCCTAGGGGACGCTCTTCACCCGCTCGCACTTGCGAGCCTTGTCCCGCTTGCCGGGCCCTCCGACGCAGGTGTCCTTCTTGGGCCCGCCGTTGAGCCGATCGTTGCCCCCGGCGCCCTTCAGCCGGTCCTTGCCTCCCTCGCCGAAGAGCTTGTCCTTGCCTCCCCCGCCGTTGGCGGTGTCGTTCCCGCCCCCGGCGCAGACGAAGTCGTTGCCCCCCAGGGTCCGGACCTTGTCCTTGCCCCCCAGGGCG
>JBOGWD010000171.1:0-1884 GCA_050693275.1 Actinomycetota bacterium
GAAGGAGCTGGGGCGGCGGGCGGCGGAGCGCGGCTGCGACACGTTCGTCGTCCTCGACGTGCACTGGGCCGTGACGATCGGGTTCCACGTCAACGCCAACGAGCGGCACGCCGGCGAGTACACCAGCAACGAGCTGCCTCACTTCATCAACGGGCTGGCGTACGAGTATCCCGGCGACCCTGAGCTGGCCAAGCTGATCGGCGAGCACGGCGAGGCCGAGGGGCTTCACATGCGGGTCCACCAGTACCCGGGCTTGTCGCTCGAGTACGGGACGCTCATCCCGATGCGGCACATGAACCCGGAGACGGCAATGCGGGTCCTGCCGGTGGCCTGCAACGAGAACGCCACCATGGAAGAGCAGGCCGCGTTCGGGAAGGCCATCCGCCGGGCCATCGAGGCCAGCGATCGGAAGGCGGCGGTGCTGGCCAGCGGCTCGATGTCGCACGAGTTCGCCCCCAACAAGGTGGCCGACCAGAAGCGCAACGAGATCACCGACGAGTTCAACCGCCAGGTCGACCTCCGGGTGATTGAGCTGTGGGAGCAAGGCCGGACCGACGAGTTCCTGGCGATGTTCCCGAGCTACGCCGAGCGCTGCTACGGCGAGCAGCGGATGGCCGACACCGCCATGCTGTTCGGGGTCCTGGGCTGGAACGAGTACCGGGGGAAGGCGGAGAGCATCACCCCGTACTTCCCCAGCACCGGCACAGGGCAGATCAACATCGAGTTCTCGGTCGGTTAGGCGGACGGCCCCTCGAGCACCTCGTAGTGGGCCACGGTGGGCTCGCGCTCCTGGAGGTAGTCATCGTCCTCGGGGTAGTACACGGCCCGCTCCGGCTCGTCGCCGGCGAACGCCCTGACCGCGTCCATCGACTCCCACAGCGAGACCAGCAGGAACTCGGCGACATCTCCTTCGGTTCGACGGAGGACGTACACACCGAGGTTCCCGGGGGTCTCCGCGTACTCCTTAAGGCCGGTGACCCGGAGATAGTCGTGGTACGCGTCCGCCTTCTCGACGGGGGTTCGCCCCCGCCACATCCTGGCGATCACCGGTGGCTCATGCGCCCGGCTGTTGAGCGATCTCGATCGTGTTGCCCTCGCTGTCCTTGACGAAGCAGACCTTGTAGCCGCCGACCTCGTACAGACCGCTGCCGCTATGCATGCTGGTGAAGGGCTCGAAGTCGTACTCCTCGAACGTGACCCCGCGGCCCCGGAGCTCGTCCATGAGCTTCTCGAGGTCCGTAACCTGAAAGTGGGCCTGGGTGTTCTGCGCGGTTCCGGCGGCGCCCGTCGGATACACCAGGAGCCACGTCCCGTCGCCGCACTCGTACCACAGGCCCATCTCCTGATCGATCGACGGCGTCATCCCCAGCTTCTCCTGGTACCAGGACCTGGCTCGATCGATATCCGACGCGGCCAGCACCGGATAGATCGGGAACCGCTGCATCATCCCTCTCTCCCTCCTCGACTACAGAACTCCGGACTCCTTCAGCGCCGCCTCGATGCGGGTCGTCTCGTCCTGGTTGGCCTCCACCAGCGGCAGGCGGGGCCGGCCGACCGGCTGACCGATCAGCTCCATGGCCTTCTTCAGCGGGATCGGGTTCGACGTGATGAACAGCGCGTCGAACGCCGGGAGCAGGTCGTAGTGGATCTTCCGGGCGCTGGCCAGGTCCCCGGTCTCCAGCTGTTCGATCATCTGCCCCATCCGCTCCCCGACCACGTGCGATGCCACAGAGATGACCCCGGCGGCGCCCAGCGCCACGTAGCCGAACGTGGCCCAATCGTCGCCGCAGTACACCTCGAACCCGTCCGGAGCCTCCCGGATGAGCTTGGCGATCCCGTCGAAGTCCCCGGTCGAGTCCTTCACCGCCACGATGGTCTCCACCT
>JBOGWD010000172.1:0-8377 GCA_050693275.1 Actinomycetota bacterium
CCAGCGCCCTGAAGACGGCCCAGGCCAATCCCTCGGGACAGTCGTCGCGGCCGGCACAGGGGTCCGATGGCTCCTCCTCCAGATGGGCCACGGCGACCTGGAACGCGGCCTTCTCACCGAACGGCGCATGGCCGGCCAGGCACTCGAACACGACGCACCCCAGCGCGTACACGTCGCTCTGCGGGGTAGCCTGAGCTCCCTTGATCAATTCGGGAGCGAGGTAGTCGAGCGTCCCCATGACCATGCCGGGCCTGGTCAGCACCGTGTACGCGCGGCCCTTGGCCAGGCCGAAATCCGTGAGTGCGGCGTTCCCCTCCTCGTCGAGCATGATGTTCGTCGGCTTGATGTCCCGGTGGACCAGGTCGCCGTGGTGGAGCGCGTCGAGGCCCGTGGCCACCTGCGAGGTCAGGCGAACCAGGTCGGGCAACGGAAGGGGGCCGTCGGCCCGGATCCTGGCTTCCAGGGAGCGGCCGGGGACGTACGCCACGGCCAGATAGCTTCGGTCCTCGTCCTCGCCGGCGTCGAGGACCGGGACGAGGTGCTTGTGGCGCACCTCGCCGGCCGCTCGGGCCTCGTGGATGAGCCGGCGCCGGTAGGTCTCGTCGTGGGACAGCTCCCCGCGGAGCACCTTGAGGGCCACCACCCGGCCATCCTCATGCACGGCCCGAAACACGACGCCCATGCCGCCCTCGCCCAGGGGTTCCTCCAGCCGGTAGGGCCCGATCCGGCGGCCGGCTCGGAGCGTCTCGGACGGGGGAGGAGCCATGCGGGTGGAGGATACGCTCCGACGCCCGTCATCCGCCGGGGCCCGACCGATCCCCGCCGCTGGGACCGGCGCGGCAGGGGCCCTGGCGTGGTCCCGTGGATCTCCGCTAGGTTCCCGAGGACGTGGTTGGTGAGTACCGTGCCGATCTGGTGATCGTGGGCGGGGGAACCGGGGGATGCGCGGCCGCGCTGGCCGCCGCCGCCTTGGGGTGCACGGTGGTGATGACCGAGGAGACCCGGTGGATCGGTGGCCAGCTGACCACCCAGGCCGTCCCCCCCGACGAACACCCCTGGATCGAGCGATTCGGCTGCACGGCAGGCTATCGGGACTTCCGGAACCGCGTCCGGGCGTACTACCGGAGGAACTTCCCCCTGACCGCCCAGGCACGGTCGGCGCCGTGGCTGAACCCGGGGAACGGAAGCGTAAGCCGGCTCTGCCACGATCCGAGGGTGGCCCTGGCCGTGCTCGAGGAGATGCTGGCCCCCTCCGTTCACTCGGGGCGCTGCACGATCCTCCGTCGCCATCGGGTCGAGGCCGCGGACACCAGCGGCGACCGGGTGGAAGCGGTCACGGTCCGGGACCTCGAGGCGGATGAGACGCTGGTGCTCTCCGCCCCCTATTTCCTGGACGCCACCGAGTGCGGGGACCTCCTCCCGCTGGCCGGCGCGGAGTACGTGACGGGCTCGGAGTCCCATGGAGAGACCGGTGAGCCTCACGCGCTCCCCGGAGGTCCGGACCCCCTGGACATCCAGGGGTTCACAGTCTGCTTCGCCGTGGATCATCGGGAGGGGGAGGACCACACCATCGATGAGCCGGCCGAGTATGCGTTCTGGCGCGACCACCGGGCGGCCTTCTGGCCGGATCGCCAGCTCAGCTGGGTGACGCCCGATCCCAAGACGCTGGAGCCGGTGGAGAACACCCTCTTCCCGGAGGGCGACCGCTTCTCCCTGTGGCTGTACCGTCGCATCATCGACGCATCCAACTTCGAGCCGGGAAGCCATGGCGGCGACATCACTCTGGTGAACTGGCCCCAGAACGACTACTGGCTCGGGCCGATCTACGAGGTTGAGGAGCGCGAGGCACGGCGCCACCTGGAGATGGCCAAGCAGCTCAGCCTCTCGCTCCTCTTCTGGCTCCAGACCGAGGCTCCCAGGCCGGGTGGCGGACGGGGGTACCCGGGCCTCCGCCTTCGCCGCGACGTCACGGGCACCCGGGATGGGCTGGCCATGGCCCCGTACGTGCGGGAGTCACGGCGGATCCGGGCCGTGTTCACGGTCGTGGAGCAGCACGTCGCTGCCGCCGGTGACGGTGATGCGGCCCCGGCCAGGTTCCCCGACACCGTGGGAGTGGGCTCCTACCGGATCGACCTCCATCCCTCCACGGGGGGCCGGAACTACATCGACCTTCCCTCGCGGCCATTCGAGATTCCCCTGGGGAGCCTGATCCCCATACGAGTGGAGAATCTCCTCCCCGCCTGCAAGAACATCGGCGTGACCCACATCACCAACGGGTGCTTCCGGCTTCACCCCGTGGAATGGAGCATCGGTGAGGCGGCCGGCTCGCTGGCCGCCCACTGCATCCGTGAGGGCGTGGCTCCTCGACAGGTCGGGTCGGGGACTCGCCTATCCGCGTTCCAGGACCTGCTGTCGCGGAGAGGTGTCGAGCTGTCGTGGCCGGACCTCCACCCGCTCTGAGCGGCCGAACACATCGGCGATCCACCCACGGATCCAGTCGCTGAGCCAGGGAGCGAGCGCCACGGCGATGCCCGCGTAGACGGCCAGGTTGATCCCATAGTGGAACCAGACGAGATCGACGACGTGGCCTATCAGTCCGGGGGCCGGATCCACCCCCGTGCCGAGGTGCTGGATCAGCTTGGTCGTGTGCTCGACCTGGTGGTAGACCTGGATGACCAGGGCCGCGAGCAGGAAGCCGGACGAAGCCGGCCGGCCGAGCGCGGGGCTCGCCCGGCCCAGCGCCCACCACGCCCACACCAGGAAGGCGAGGACGCCGGTGTTGTACAGGAAGTGGACCCACTCGGTGTCCGCGACCGACCCCACTAGGCCGCTCCGGGTCTCCGCGTCGGCCACGTAGACCTGGAAGACCTGCACGCCGTGCTCGAGCATGTGGAAGGTCTGGACCACGAACACCACCAGGAGAAAGTCCCGGGCCCGGCTGGAGATGCCGCGCCGATCACCCCGGCCGCCCTCGGTGACGGGGCCGGGTCGCCCGCGGCGGCGAGCCCACGGCGCGACGAGGGTCCGGACCACTGCCAGCGCGGCCACCGCGGCCACCGATACGGCCACGCCGGGGAGCGCCCCTGTCCACCCCTGTGGCCAGATGCCCATGGGGAGCTCGTCGGTGAGCCCGGATCCGATGGCCAGGCGGACCGGCCGGGGAGCGGATACCGCGAACGAGTTCCCCTCGAGCCGCATCCTCGAGTAGTACCAGGCAACCGCTCCGTACCCTTCGTGGCTCTTCCCGGCCGAGGGGTTCGGCGTCACCCCGCGCACCACGTTGTCCCGGACGTCGCAGTGCGACATGTCCCCGCAGTAGACGGCCGCTCCGGCGACCCCGGTAATCCGGTTCCCTTCCACCAGGCCTTCGCTCATCTCGGTGACGGCGATGGCTCGAAGCGTCGTCCCGCTGACCCGGTTGTCCCGGAACTCCACCCGGCTGACGTGGGAGACCAGCCCCTCCTGGCCCGAGGAGACCTCGCATCCCTGGACCACGCTCCGGGGTCGGCCGTTCGCGTTGCGGATCTCGAAGCCCTGGGCGTAGGGACTGATCAGCCCGGCGACGGTGCAGTCCAGCACGCTCACCGAGCCGTCGGCGACCTCGATCCCGTGGAGCCGGGCGCTCCGGATCGAGACGTCCCGGATCACCACGCCATCGGCGCCGCGGACCTCGACCCCGGCCGCTCCACCCCGAATCCGGAGGTTCGTCAGCCGGACGCCGTCGGCGAGGATGGTCACCGGGCCGTGGAGAACGGCGCCCGGTGCTCCCTCCACGACGATGCGGCGGGTGATCTCCAGCGGGCCGTGGGTGCCCGGGAGGAGCCGCACCACGGAGCCCTCGGGGAGGCGCTCGAGCACGGCCGGCACCGGATCCCCTGGGGCGACCGCGACCACCGGCGGGCGGTGCCCGTACCACCAACCGGCCCCCGCCGCCACCAGGAGGAGGGCGGTGAGGACGACGAGGCGGGTTCCCCGACTCACTTGCTCGATCCGGCGAGCAGCCCCTGGACGAAGTATCGCTGGAAGGCGAAGAACACGACCAGCGGCACGAGCATCTGGAGGAAGGAGGCCGGGGCGATGATGTCGATGTTTGCGCCGAACTGGCGGGTCTGCCGCTGGATGAACACCGTGAGGGGCGCCGCCTGTGGGTCGGCGAACACCAGGCCAACGAGCATGTCGTTCCACACGAAGAGGAACTGGAGGATGAAGAGTGACGCGATGGCGGGGATGCCGAGGGGAAGCACCACTCGGGTGAACACGCGCCACTCGCTGGCGCCGTCCATGCGAGCCGCCTCCAGCAGCTCGGCCGGGATCCCGATGAAGAAGTTTCGCAGGAGGAACACGGCCAGGGGCATGCCGAAGGCCAGGTGGAACAGCACCACGCCGGGGATCGATCCGAAGATGCCCATGACGTTGTAGAGGCCCGCCACGGGGATCAGGGCGATCTGGAGAGGGACCACCAACAGGCCCACCACGATCAGGAAGAGCGCGTCCCGACCCTTGAAGTCCACCCATGCCAGGGCATAGGCGGCCAGGGCTGCGACCGCCAGCAGGAGGAGGGTCGCGGGGACCGTGATGAGCACCGTGTTGACGAGAGCGTTGATGATGGTGGGGTCGTCCAGGAGGTCCTGATACCCGGCGACGGTGAGCTCGGCCGGCTTGGTGAGGACGGTCCACCACCCCGAGGCCGAGACGTCACCGGGATCGCGCAACGAGGTGATGAGGAGCCCGAAGGTCGGGGTGAGCCACATCAGCCCCACGACGAGCAGGACAATCTGGACGGCGCTCCGCGAGAAGAACCTGGAGAACCGATCCAGGGCCCCCTTCGGCTTCTGCCCGGCCATGTCGATGCCGGCCATCACCCCTCCCTCCGGAACCGGCGCACGTTCAACAGCATGACCGGGATGACCAGCACGAACAGGAAGACGGCCACCGCGCTCCCCAGGCCCTGGTTCCGAGCGCCCCCGAAGGACTGGCGCCACATCTCCACGGCGAGCACGTTCGCGTCTGCCTGCGTGGAGAAGGGGGGCAAGACGATGATGAGGTCGAAGACCTTCAGGGCGCTGATCATGAGGGTGACGAAGACCACCCCCAGGACGGGTGCCAGCAGCGGAACCGTCACCCGACGGAAGACCTGCCACTCACTGGCCCCATCCACCCGGGCGGCTTCCAGCACGTCCCGGGGCAGGGCGGCCAGGCCCGCGCCGATGATGACCATGGCGAAGCCCACGTAGATCCACACGTACGCCCCGATGACGGACGGCGTCACCAACGTCGGTCCCAGCCAGGGGATCCCGTCCCAAGGCTCGCGGAAGTTCGTCGACGCGAGGCGGATCGTGTATTCGCCCGGGCTAAGGCCCTCCAGGACGTAGGACCCATCGTTCCCGGTCACGGCCGAGCCGGCGACCTCGGTGCCCCGCAGCGCCTCCACCTCGATCCCGGGGAGTCCGGTCTCGCCTTCGTCGATGACCCCTGACTCTCCCTCACCGCCCGGGGTGAAGTCGAGCCAGACGACCCCGGAGATCCCATCGGGGACCGCGTCGGCCTCCGGGACCGCGGCTTCGGCCTGCCGGGGGACCAGGTCGGGGCGGATGGCGATCAGCCCCATGTTCACGGTCTCACCCGGGGAGACCGGCTCGGTGGTGACGTAGGCCCTCCCCTGCGTCTCCAGGAGTTCCTCTTCAGACGGCCGTCCGCCCGGATAGTCGCCGGGCGGCTGGAAGACCTCCACCACGCCGGAGAGACCGGCGTTGAGCAGGCCGAGCTCAGGCTCGCGCTCGTAGACCAGACGCCAGATGACCCCGGCGGACAGGAACGAGATCGCCAACGGCATGAAGATGGCCACCTTGAAGGCCGTCGCCCACCGGATCCGTTCCGTGAGCACGGCGAAGATGAGGCCCAGGGCGGTCACCACGGGCGGCACCACCGCCACCCAGATGGCGCTGTTGGTGACCGCCATGAGGGTCCGACCGGATGAGAACAGCCGGTCGTAGTTCTCGAACGCCACGAACTCGGAGCCGGGCGAGTCGTAGAGGCTCCGGACGACGGTGAAGAACATCGGATAGACGACCAGCGCCCCGAGAACGATCAGCGCAGGAGCCAGGAACCCCAGGCCGACCATGTACCGCTTCACGCCCTCCCGTTTGGGACGGACGGGCGCGGCCCCGGCCTCGGGGGCCTGGGGCGCCGCGACCCTTCCCCCCGCGGCGACCGGGTCGCGCGGGTCCTTGTCCCTCATTCCCGGCTAGCCGCCGTATGCCCTGGTGGCCTGCTCCTCCAAGTTCTCTGTTATCTGATCGATGTCATCCGGGTTCCCCAGGAAGTTCTGGAGCTCTCCCCAGATCCCCTGGCCGGTGGTGGACCCGAACTCCGCTGGCTGGAGGTCCGACAGGTCAAACCGGACGTTGTCACCGGCCTCGGTGAGCGCCTCCGCCGACCGCCGGAGCTGCTCATCCGGGTAGACGGACAGGTCCACGTTCAGATTGGCGGACGTGAAGCCTCCGCCCTCCGCCCTGATCTCGGCCGCCTCCGGCGTGGCCAGGTACTCCATGAGGGCCCGGCCGCCGGGCGTGTCCACCATGAGGACGGCCGCGTCTCCGGCGCCCACCACGGACGGCGGTGATCCGTCGATCGAGGGGAAGTTGAAGAAGTCGGCGTCCTCGCCGACCACGGACTCGGTCTCGTTGCTGACCACGGTGGCCACGAAGTCGGCCTCATAGACCATGCTCGCGTCCGGGCTCGCCGGGTCGGCGAACACGTCAGCCACGGAGTCGGGGAAGGCCGTCTGGAGCGCACCGTCAGCGCCTCCCAGGAGCCAGTCCTCCTCGCTGAAGATCTCCGCCAGCGTGCCCAGGGCGTCCCGCACGCTCTGATCGGTCCAGGGGATCTCGTGGTTGGAGAGCTGGTCGTACATCTCCGGTCCGGCCGTGCGGATGTAGACGTTCTCGAACCAGTCGGAGAGCGTCCAGCCGTCGGCCCCGGCGACGGAGATGGGGGGCACGCCGAACGCGGAGATCGTATCGGCCGTGGACTGCAGACCGTCCCAGTCCTCGGGAGGACTGACGCCGGCGTCGTTGAAGACGTTCACGTTGTACCAGAAGGTGGACTTGTTGGCCGCCTTGAACCACACCCCGTACAGGGTCCCGTCCACGCTACCGAACTCCCTCCAGATCGGGGAATAGTTCTCGTCCACCTCGTCACCGGCGATGTCGTCGATGGGGATCAGGGCGTCCTGCTCGACCAGGTCGCGCAGCAGCCCGGGCTGGGGCAGCAGGGCGATGTCCGGTGGGTTCCCGCCCTCGATCCGGGTCCCCAGGACGGTCGCGATGTCCTCACCGGTGGACGTGAAGCTCACCTCGGCGCCGGTCTGCTCGGCGAAGGCGTTGAGGACATCCTCGAAGGATGCCTGCTCCTCTCCCGTCCAGACCGCGGCGACCTCGACGCTCTCTCCCGAAAGGTCCTGGTCCTGCGCCACACCATCCTCTGGTTCCTCACCGTCGCCACAGGCCGCAGCCACCAGGGCTACCGTCGCGAGCAGGACGGTGACATACCTCCAGGGCTTTCCTACCATTTCCGCCGCACCTCCCTTGGGTCGCGTCTCCATACGCGCTTCCTATTCGTAGATGCCCAGGCTCGTCTCGGCGTCGAAGAAATGCAGGCGGGCGGTGTCCACGGCGAGATCGAGGGGCTCCCCTTCGGCGGCCTCCGTCCGCGGATTGAGCTTGGCGACCACGATGCTCTTGGCCTCCTTCGCCCGCTCCTCCAGGTCTTCCAATGCCTCCGCCCCGACGTCCACGGCGAGCTCCTTGGTGTCCTCCGTGAGGACGATGGGCGTCTCCATGGTGAAGTGGATCAGGATCTCCGAGCCCAGGGCCTCTCGGAGATCCACGGTGGCCCGGATCCGCCGGCCTTCGGGAGCCTCGGCCACGAACCCGGCGTCCTCGATGTCCTCCGGACGGATCCCGAGCACCACCTTCTTCTCGATGTAGTCACGAAGCCTCGATCGGCGGTCGATGACCTCCTTGTCGACCTCCAGCTTGACGTCGGCGAACTCCGCGTACACCCTGCCGTCCGAGGACGAGATGCTCGCCTCGAACATGTTCATCGCCGGGGAACCGATGAACCCGGCCACGAACAGGTTGTTCGGATGGTCGTACAGGGTCTGGGGGGAGTCCACCTGCTGGAGGAGGCCCTTCTTGATCACCGCCACCCGGTCGCCCATCGTCATGGCCTCCACCTGGTCGTGGGTCACGTAGATGGTCGTCGTCCCCAGGTCACGCTGGAGCTTGGCGATCTCGGCTCGCATCTGCACCCGGAGCTTTGCGTCGAGGTTCGAGAGCGGCTCGTCCATCAGGAACGCCTGTGGCTCGCGCACGAT
>JBOGWD010000173.1:0-6158 GCA_050693275.1 Actinomycetota bacterium
GTGGCCCACTTCCACTACGTCCTGTTCGGCGGATCGATCTTCGGGCTGTTCTCCGGGGCCTACTACTGGCTGCCCAAGGTCACCGGCCGGATGCTCTCCGAGGGCCTCGGCAAGATCCATTTCTGGCTGATGCTGATCGGGTTCAACCTGACGTTCGGCCCCATGCACCTCCTGGGCCTCCAGGGCATGCCCCGCCGGTACTACACGTACCCGGCCGAGGCCGGCTGGGGGTTCTGGAACCTCGTCGAGACGATCGGCTCGTTCATCATCGCCGCGTCCATCCTGGTCTTCATGGTCAACGTGGTGCGGAGCCTGTCCAGGGGCAGGGAGGCGGGCGCCGACCCGTGGGACGCCCGGACGCTGGAGTGGTCGATCCCCTCCCCGCCTCCCCATTACAACTTCGCGGAGATCCCGGCGGTGCACCACCGGGACGAGCTGTGGCACCGGAAATACGCCGAGGACGAGCGCGGCCGGCCGGTGCCCGTGGTGGCCGGCGCGGCGGAGGCGCGCGACGAGGAAGTCGAGGCGGGTCACGACATCCACATGCCCGACCCGTCCTACTTCCCGCTGCTGGCGGCGCTGGGCATCCCGATCATCGGGTACGGCCTGATCTATTTCTGGCCGGTGGCCATCGTCGGCGCACTGATCTCGATCGCCGGGCTGTTCGGCTGGAGCCTCGAGCCGGTGGCGGAGGGCTAGCGTGGCCACGCGCGACGACGCCGTCCACGTCCCTCACACTGCCACCGGCCTCGACAACCGCAAGCTCGGGATGTGGGCGTTCCTCGGCTCTGAGTGCCTGTTCTTCGGATCGCTGATCGCCACGTACCTGCTGTACCGGGGCCGGAGCCTCGTGGGCCCGTATCCGGAGGACGTGTACGACATCCCCTACACCTCGGTGTCGTCGTTCGTCCTGCTGATGTCGAGCCTCACCATGGTTCTGGCCCTTAACGCGATCCAGCGAGGCGACCACCGGCGGCTGCGGGCGTGGCTCCTGGCCACGGCGCTGCTGGGGATCACCTTCGTCGGCGGCCAGGTGTTCGAGTTCACCGTCTTCGTGCGGGAGGGGCTATCGCTGTCGAGGAACGTGTTCGGCTCGAGCTTCTTCGTGCTGACCGGGTTCCACGGGGCCCACGTCACCGTGGGCATCCTGATGCTGCTGTCGCTGGCCGGCATGTCCATGGCCGGCCGGCTGCCGACAGAGCGGGCGCTCCGGGTCGAGCTCGTGGGCCTCTACTGGCATTTCGTCGACGTCGTGTGGATCGTCATCTTCACCGTGGTCTACCTGATCCCGTCATGAGCACGGCCGAGACCGAACGCGAGGAGTTCGAGCCGGGGGGGGAGGCCCACCTGCCCGCCGAGGACGCGGCCCATCCCGGGCCCCGGGAGTACGTGATGATCGCGGTGATCCTGGCCGTCGTCACCGGCCTCGAGGTCGCGCTGTTCTACATCGAGTTCCTGCCCAGCGCCGCGGTGGTCACCGGCCTCCTCCTCCTCATGACGATCAAGTTCGCCCTGGTGGTCCTGTGGTTCATGCACCTGCGGTTCGACCCGCCCGTGTTCAAGCGGCTCTTCCTGGCCGGACTGGGTCTGGCCCTGTCCGTGTTCCTCATCGTGCTGCTCACGTTCGGCGCCGGCATCGGGCCGGCGGTGCTGGCCGTGGCCTTCGTCCTGGTCCTCCTCTTCGCGTTCCTGGCCCGCCCGAGGTTCCTCCGCCGTGCCTGACCCGGCGATCGGCTGGCACCCCCACGCCGACGTGTGGGCCCTGGTCCTGGTCCTGCTGGGCGGCTACTGGCTCGCCCTGCGGCGGTGGGGACCGAGGCACGTGACGCCCGGGGAGCCACCGGCCACCCGGGGACAGGTCATCTCGTGGGTCCTGGGAGTGCTCACCTTGCTGGTGGCCGCCGACTGGCCGGTCCACGAGCTGGGCGAGGAGCGCCTCCTCAGCGTCCACATGGTGCAGCACCTGCTGTTGAGCCTGGTGGCCCCGCCGCTGCTGCTGGCCGGCATCCCGGGCTGGCTCCTCCGGGCGCTCCTCCATCCCCGGTGGGCCTTCGCCGTCGTCCGGGGGCTGTCGCGGCCGCTGATCGCGCTGCTGCTGTTCAACGCGTTCATCGCCGTCAGCCACTGGCCCGCGCTAGTCGACCTGGCCCTCCGTTCCGAGCTCGCCCACCTCGGCCTCCACACGGCGCTGGTCATCACGGCGCTCCTGATGTGGATGCCCGTGCTCTCGCCGGTCGTGGAGATCCCCCGGCTCCGGTACCCCGGGCAGATGCTGTACCTGTTCGCGCAGTCGATCGTTCCGACCGTGCCTGCGTCGTTCCTCACGTTCGCCGACTCGCCGATCTACCCGTTCTACGGGATCGCCGCCCCCCTCCTGGGGGTGGACGCCGTCACCGACCAGCGCGTCGCCGGGCTGATCATGAAGCTCGTGGGCGGGCTCATCCTGTGGGGGTTCATCGCCGTCCTGTTCTTCAAGTGGCACAACCAGGAGGAGCTCGGAGGGACCGACGAGCCCGTGTGGCAGGACGTGGAGCGACACCTCAACCGGCTGGAGACTCGGTGAGCGGGGAGATCCGCCGACGGGTCCTGCTCGGGGTGGGGATCCCCCTGGCCGCGTTCGTGTTCCTGGCCACGCTGATCCTCGGCTTCTCCCGGATCCTGCTGGCCGTGCCCCCGGCGCTGGCTCCGTGGGTGGCGCTGCTGTTCGCCACGAACATCCTGGTGGGCTGCGCCCTGGCCGCCACCGTCCGGGGGACCCGAGGGTTCACGTTCCTGATCACGGTTTTGGTCCTGACCATCCTGGGGGGCGGGGTGGCCGGGGCCGTGCTCGGGGAGAATCCCGAGTACGCCGCTCATGCGCCCGCCGCAGAGGGGCCCCCGGCAGGGCCACCGCCCGCGGAGGAACCCGCGGAGGAGGAGACGCCCCCGGCCGAGGAGGAGCCGCCTCCCGAGCAACCCGGCGGTGGTCCGGCTCGGATCTCCGCCCAGGACATCGCCTTCGACACCTCGGAGCTGTCCCTCGCCGCCGAGGGGGAGGCCGCGATCGCCTTCGACAACCGTGACGGCGGCATCCCGCACAACGTGGCCATCTACACGGCGCAGGGGGGCGAACCGATCTTCCAGGGCGAGATCATCACCGGGCCGGACTCGATCGAGTACCGGTTCCCCGCCCCGGACCCCGGCTCGTACTACTTCCAGTGCGACGTCCATCCGCAGATGAACGGGTCCGTCGCCGTCGCCTGACCGGCGTCGCTACGCGTAGGAGTGCAGGCCGGCGATCACGGTGTTCACCACGACCAGGTTGAACACCAGCGCCCCGAAGCCGATCAGGACCAGGACCGCGGCCCGTCGCCCTCGCCAGCCCACCGTGGCCCGGGCGTGGAGGTAGGCCGCGAACACCACCCAAGTGATGAACGACCACACCTCCTTGGGGTCCCATCCCCAGTAGCGCCCCCAGGCCTGCTCGGCCCAGATGGCCCCGGCGATGACTGCCATGGTCCAGATGGGGAAGGCGAACACGATGGTCCGATACGCGATGCGGTCCAGGGTCGCCGCCGGGGGCAGGCGGCTCGGCCGAGTGAACGGCGGCGCCTCCTCCTCGGCGACCTCCGCGGGAGCGTAGTCGTCCGGGCGCTCCCCGGCCGCGCCGACCAGGGCCGGCTCCCGGGCGGGGAATGCCGACCGGGCTTGGCGTCGCTCCCTGCGCTCCTGCACCAGGTACAGCACCGTGAACACGGTGGCCAGGATGAACAGCGACGACGCCAGGATGGCCAGGACCACGTGGATCCGGATCCAGTAGGAGTTGAGGGCCGGCACCAGCGGTCCCGGGGGAACGTAGATGAGGGTGGCCCCGGCCATGGTCAGGACGGCCGCGCCGAGGGCGAACCCGCGCACGGCCTCGGTCCGCCACACCCGCTCGATCACCAGGAGGTAGGCGCCCACGATGACCAGCCCGAGCACGGTGGCGTACTCGTACATGTTCCCCCAGGGAACCCGGCCGGCAGCCATGCCGCGGGTCACCACGGAGACCGCGTGCGCCCCCAGGCCGGCGAAGGCAACGATCCGGCCCGCGGCCAGCACGCCCCGGCGGCGGAACCCCAGGAAGTGGAAGGAGGCCACGGCGGAGGCCAGGTAGAGGACCAGGGCCACGCCGAACGCGGCGTTCGACGTCGTGGTCAGGCCGCCGGAACTCACGGCTCCACCTTACTCAACTCGCGAGCGATGGCCTCGAACTCCTCCTCGAACGCCGCCCTGCGCTGGAGAGCGAACCCCGCGACCTGGAGCCGGGTCCCGGAGCCGTCGGCGCCGACGGCCCGGACCCACACCCGGCGGCGGCTCGAGTAGAGCGCCGGCACCAGGCCCACCAGGATCAGCAGCGCAGCCGCCAGCATGATCCCGGTCCCGGGGTCGCGGGTCACCAGGAGCTGGGTGTACTCCCGGAGCTCCTGGAACGTGATCTCGAGGTCACCGGGCAGCTCCTCGGTCTCGCCGAGGCCTATCCCCCCGTCGAGCCAGGGCTCCAGCGCCGTCGTGTCGAGCCGGAACACGCTCTGGGCCGCCGTCAGCCGCAGATCCCCCCGCCACGCCCGCCAACCGAGGAACGGGTTGCTGGCCTCGAGCATCGGCGCTCCGGCCACCGCGGCCAGGGGATCGGGGAACAGCCGGAGCTCCAGGCCGACCTGGGGCCGGAGCGAGGGCAGCTTGATCACCCCTCGCCACGGCAGGCGCTGATCGTTCGGCGTGTCCGTCACGAACACCACCGGGTCGCTCGCCAGCAGCCGCCCGTCCTGGCGGACCTCGACGACCGGCGCCCACCCGTATCCCGACTGGAACACCTTCACGCCTCCGACGCCGAGGGGATCGTTGACCCGGATCTCCGCCGGGCCCCCGGGCCGCCCGCTCGTCCCCACCACCTCCACCCGCGACACGAAGTCCCTGGGCAGGCCGCTCGGGTGGTAGGTCGCGTCGAAGTCCTCCAGCCGGAGCTGGACCCCGCTGTGCATGCCCTCGGTGAAGAACCGGCCCTCCTCCGGGGGCAGGTCGTAGGAGGCGTGGGCCTCGGTCCAGGTCTGGCCCTCGACGACGGTGGCCACGCCGCGAAGGCCGAACCCCTTCCCGTACACCGCCCCCACCAGGATCAGGAACAACGACCAGTGGAACAGCAGACTCCCCCACTCCCGGGCTCCCCCCTTCTCCGCGGCCAGGCCGGGCTCGGCGGCGGCGACCCGGAACCGGCGCCGCCGGAGCACGGCCCGGGAGCGATCGAGCACCGCCTCGGGCGGGCCGGGCACCACCGCCTCGGCGAAGTGCCGCATCCCGTCGAGGTCGCGCATCGGCTGGGGGCGCTGGCGGAGGCCCCGGACCAGCGCCCGGCTCCGTGGGATCAGGCACGACGCCAGGGAGATCAGCAGGAGGACGTACAGCAGCGTGAACCACCAGGAGCCGTACACGTCGAACAGCCCCAGGGCTCGGTAGACGCGGGCCAGCCCCGGTCGCGTCAGGAAGAGGTCGGCCACGGCCGCCGGCGCGGTGGTCGCCTGAGGCACCAGCGACCCGAACACGCTGGCCGCGCCCACGAGCAGGAGCAGGATCAGCGCGGTGCGCATCGAGCGGAGCGTGCGCAGCACCGCCACCAGGGATCCGTAGACGGATTCGGACGTCGAGGCCATGAGGGTCCGGGGCGATGCTACACGCGCTCAGATCGGGGGCGTGAACCCCTGAACGAGCCGCAGGATGCCCAAACGGGACAACAGCGGGAGCCACAGGTTCGCCGCCAGGAGCACCCCGATGGCCACCAGGACGGCTCCGCCGGTCCCGGCGAACCAGTGGTAGTTGCGCTTGATGAAGGCCAGCGCCCCGCTGAGCCGGCGCACGCCCAGCCCGATCAGGACGAACGGCAGCCCGAGGCCCATGGAGTAGGAGAAGAGGAGGAACGCTCCCCACACCCCGCCGCCCTGCGCCAGGGCCAGCCCCAGGATGCCCGCCAGCACCGGACCGATGCACGGCGTCCAGCCCGCGGCGAAGGCCATCCCGAGCGGGAGCGCGGAGACCGGGCCGGGGCGGACACGGGAGAGGAACGGCCGCCGCTCCGCGAACAGGGCGGGGCTTCCGATCCGGAGGGCGTACAGGAGCATCATCGCTCCCACCCCCACCACCAA
>JBOGWD010000174.1:0-5214 GCA_050693275.1 Actinomycetota bacterium
CGCCCTCCTCGGTGATGGCGTAGGCGTCCCGGCGCTCCCCCCGGCACGCCGGCCGGAGGTACTCCTCCTTCTGGGCCTCGGTCCCCTCGCGCAGGGGGATCGACGGGCGCCACGGCACGTCCCACAGAGCCCCGGTGGCCTTGCCCCACTCCTCCTCGATGAGGGCCTGCTCGAACAGGTCGTGCCCCTGGCCCCCGTCCTCGGGGGCGTGGTTGATCGCGTTGAATCGCCATTCAAGGACGGCGGCCCGGATCGAGGCCAGGCTCTCGGGGGACAAACCGTCCCGCTCCTCGCACTCCAGCTCGTAAGGGAACAGGTGGCGATGGGTGAACGCCGCGGCCCGGTCCTGGAGGGCCCGGTCCTCCTCGGTCAGCCGAAGGTCCACGCGGTCGACGGTCTCCTTGCTCGTTTGAACGGTGGAACAGTACCCTGAGAGGCGCCGTGGCGGGGGTCCGGGACGCGATCGTGATCGGCGGGGGACACAACGGCCTGACCTGCGCGGCCTACCTGGCCCGGGCCGGCCTCGATGTCCTCGTCCTGGAGCGCCGCGAGGTCGTGGGCGGCGCGGCCGTGACCGAGGAGCCCTGGCCCGGCTACCGGATCTCCTCGGCCTCGTACGTGGTCAGCCTCCTGCCCCCCCGCATCGAGCGCGAGCTCCGGCTCGACCGCTTCGGCTACCGCGTGTCCCTGATCGATCCCGACTACTGGGTGCCGTACCCGGACGGGACCTCGCTGACGCTGTGGGGCGACGTCCGGCGGACCGCCGACGAGATCGCCAGGTTCTCCAAGGCCGACGCCGATGCCTACGTGGAGTTCGACCGGTACTTCGAGCGGCTGGGCGGGCTCCTCCGCGACCTCCTGTTCGTGGTCCCGCCGAACCTCAGCCTCCGCGACACGCTGTCGTGGCTGAAGCTCGGAGCCCGGTTCCGCCACTGGACGGGCCGGGACATCGCCGAGATCGTGCGGCTGTTCACGATCTCCGGCGCTGTCTTCCTCGACGAGTGGTTCGAGGACGAGCGGGTCAAGGGCGCCATGGCCACCCAGGCCATCATCGGGGCGTGGTGCGGACCGATGAGCCCGGGCTCCGCGTACGTCCTCCTCCACCACTGGATCGGCGAGGTCGGCGGCCACGCCGGCGCGTGGGGATGGGTGCACGGGGGGATGGGCGCCCTGAGCCGGTCCCTGGCCGACGCGGCCCGCGCTGCCGGGGCCGAGGTCCGGACGGCCGCGCCGGTGCGCCGGGTGGTGGTCCGGGACGGCCGGGTCCACGGGGTCGAGCTCGATGATGGCACTGTGCTGCACGCCCGCCGGGTGATCTCGAACGCCCACCCCATCACCACCTACCTCGACCTGGTCGGCGAGGTCCACCTCCCCGACGAGGTGGTCCGGGACATCCGCCGGTTCCGAACCCGGTCGGGCTCGGTGAAGGTCAACATGGCCCTCGGCGAGCTCCCCAAGCCCACGGCGTGGGACGGGCCGGTGCCGGGCGACCCCCACACCGGCCTCCTGGCCATCTCCCCCTCCATCGAGTACCTCGAGCGGGCCTGGGACGACGCCAAGTACGGGCGCACCTCGGAGCACCCCTACCTCGAGGCGGTGTTCCCCACGGTGTTCGAGCCGGAGGTCGCGCCCGAGGGCAAGCACGTGGCGCTGTGCTTCACGCAGTTCGGCCCGTTCGAGCTGGCCGAGGGATCCTGGGATACCGAGCGCGAGGCCTATGGCGCCAAGATCGTAGGGCTGCTCGACGAGCACTGCCCCGGGGTCGCCTCGTCCGTAGAGCACCTCGAGGTGCTGGCCCCGCCGGACATCGAGGCCCGGTTCGGGCTCCTGGGCGGCAACATCTTCCAGGGCGAGATGAGCCCGGACCAGATGTTCTCGATGCGCCCGATCCCCGGCTACGCCGACCACCGGACGCCGGTGGCAGGGCTGTACCTGTGCGGCTCGGGCACCCATCCCGGAGGCGGGGTCATGGCCGTGCCCGGCCGGAACTGCGCGGCCGTGGTGGCCCGCGACGCCCGTCGCGGCAGGGGCTGACCCCGATGTACCCGATGACGGAAGAGGACCGGGACATCCAGGCGCGGGCCCGGGCCTTCGTCGAGGAGGAGCTGATCCCGCACGAGGTCGAGGCCGAGATGAACCGGGGCCGGGTCCCCGACGAGGTCCGAGACCGCCAGCGCGCTCGGCTCCGGGAGCTCGGCCTCCAGGCCATGAACATGCCGAAGGAGCTGGGCGGCGGAGGGCTGACCGCGTTCCAGCAGGCGCTGGTCTCGGAGCAGATCGGCCGGGCCACCAACGCCCTCGGGTGGGTGCTGGCCACGCCGGCCGGGTGGCTCCCCTCGGTGGCCACCCCGCACCAGATCGAGACGTGGGTGAGGCCGACAATCCGGGGCGAGCGCCACGAGTGCTACGCGATCACCGAGGAGGACGCCGGCTCGGACACCGACGCCATCGCCGCCACCGCCGCCCGGGACGGGGACGGGTACGTGCTGAACGGCGAGAAGTGGCACGTGACCTCGTTCAACCACGCCGACCACGTCTTCTTCCAGGCACGGCTGACCACCGGCGATCACGCCGGCACCCAGGCCATGTTCATCGTCGACCTCGACACACCGGGGGTGCGGGTGGTCCGGACCCCCGAGTACAGCCACACGTACGCTGACGAGCACCCCATCGTGGCGTTCGAGGACGTCCGGGTGCCCGCCGAGAACGTGGTCGGGTCCGAGGGCGACGGGATGCGGTACGCCTACGAGTGGTTCCGGTACGAGCGGCTGATGATCGCCGCGCGGTGCTGCGGGGCGGCGGAGCGGCTGATCGACGAGGCCACCGCGTTCGCCCGGAACCGTGTGGCCTTCGACGCGCCGATCGTCGAGCACCAGGGCGTGGCGTTCCCCCTGGCCGACTCGGTCACCGAGCTGTGGGCCGCGCGGCTCATGACCTACCGGACCGCCCAGGAGATCGACGACGGCGAGGACGTCAAGGTCCAGCACGCCCACTGCTCGATGGCCAAGCTGTACGCCTCCGAGATGGCGGGACGAGTGGCGGACCGCGCCGTGCAGGTCTTCGGCGGGCGCGGCTACATGCGCGAGAACGTCGCCGAGCGCTTCTGGCGCGAGGTCCGCGTCGACCGGATCTGGGAGGGCACGTCCGAGATCCAGCGGAACATCGTGGCGGACCAGCTCGCCAAGCGCGGCGTTCGAACGCTCGCGGGCTGATCCCGTTCAGGGATCGAACCGCATGAACCACAGTCGCGGCCCGCCGCCGGGCGCGTGCTCGTCCGCGACGACCCGGAACCCCAGCCGCTCGTAGTAGCCGACGTTGCCGGGGCGGGCCGTCTCGAGGAACGCGGGAACTCCGTCGCGCCGGGCGAACCCGAGGCCGAGATCCACCAGCGCTCTTCCGATACCTTCGCCTCGGTGTTCGGGGGCGACGGCCAGGTGGTCGAGGAACCAGGACGGGTCGCCGGGGAGGTGATCCTCGATCCAGTCCCAGAACGCCCGGTAGCGGATCCCGCCATCCTCGGTCATCGGGTCGATCGCATCTCGGCTCTCCAGCTCGATCTCGAGGAACCGAGCCTCGCCGTCCGGAGGGATCCACAGGGCGACCCCCGCGGCGTCACCCGCCTCCCACAGCCAGCCGGTCTCGGCTATCGGCTCGTCCAGGATCCGGAACAGCTCACGACACTGTTCCTCGTGGTTGCCATCGGTGGGGAACGGCCAGCGGATGATCGGGTCGTCGGCGAACGAACGCGCCAACACCTCGACGAGCCGCTGCACACGTTCGGGTCCGGCCTGCGAGATCTCGATGGTCATCTCGGCAAGCGTAAGCTCTGATGTGATGGAGGATCCGCGGACCGAGCACGCGCGTCTCGAAGCGGAGGGATGGGCCGCGTTCGAGGACGCGCTGTCACGTGTGCCGGACGACCGCCTGACCGCTCCCGGCGTCCTCGAGGGCTGGACGGTGAAGGAGATGCTGCACCACGTCACCGGCTGGATCCGTGAGTGCATCGGGTATCTCGACCGCATGCGGGACGGGACGTTCGTCGACCCCGACGACACCGACGAGTGGGTGAACGCGCGCAACGCGGCGTTCGCCGACGAGGCCCGGTCGTTGGACGTGGCGGCGGTCAGATCGGAGCTCGACACCGAGCGTGAAGTCATCCTCCGGCGCTGGCAGGAGCTCCCCGACATCGACGACGTCGCCGTCGAGTGGTTCGCCGGCGAGACGTACGAGCACTACGAGGAGCACCTGCCCGACCTGTGGTCGGCCTCGGGCGCCTGAGCACGCCGGCCGGTCGCTCAGGCCTTGACCGGCTCGAGCTCGAACCCGAGCTGCTGCGCCGAGACCTCCATGCACGTCCGGTGCATCCGCTCGGGCGAGACCTCGGAGTCGTTCATGATCACCTGGATCGCGAGACCGTCGATCAGCGTCGCGAGCCGAAGCGCGAGCTCGTCCGCATCCAGGGGGGAGGAGAACTCCCCGCTGGACTGTCCACCGCGGATGATGTCGGCGAACTGCGAGCGCCAGCGCTGGTCGAGCACCTCTCGGTCCTTGGCCATCTCGGGGTCGCGGAGCGCGCGGACCCAGACCTCGATCCAGAGCGCCCACTCGTCGAGGCGTTCGAACTCGGGCAGGTAGCCCGGCACCGAGAGGTCGATCAGCCGGCGGAGCCGATCCTTGGCCGAGGGGATCCTGCGGATCTCGCGCGAGGTCCGCAGGTAGAACTGATCGTTCGCGAACGTCAGGGCTTCGGCGAGCAGACGGTCCTTCGATTCGAAGTAGTACAGGATCAGGCCGGGAGACACGCCCGCCTGGTCGGCGATATCGGAGATCCGGGTCTCCGCGAGCCCGCGGTCGGTGATGACGCGCGCCGCGGCGTCCAGGATCTCCTGGTGGCGGTCCTTCCCCTGCTTCACGGTTCCGGTGCTCACGTGTTCCGCTCCCGTTGAACGCGGGCCAATCCTGACAGGGCGCATCGCCGGTGTTTGAACCGGAATTCAGCAAACTCTACGCCCCTGACCTGGCCTGTCAACCGCACGAGCCGCCGTCCTCGCTTGACTGGCCATTCAAGCGCGTGGGAGGATTGCCCTCCGGACGTCTCGAGGAGATCTGAAACGGACATGGCCAACGTCTACGACGTGATCGTGATCGGCGGGGGACACAACGGACTGACCGCGGGTGCGTACTTCGCCCGCGCGGGCGCGAGGACCGTCGTGC
>JBOGWD010000175.1:0-1592 GCA_050693275.1 Actinomycetota bacterium
GGGGGGTATCCGCTTTGATGCAGTCCCCCCAAGATGTAGGGGTCAGGATTTACCCCCGAGCATCGAGCCGTAGGGGCTGGGATCCGTGACTACCGCCTGCTCGAGCAGGCGGTAGAAGAGCATCCCTCGGCGGCGGGAACGTCGGCGGTTGAACCGGAAGGTGAATTCGTCGAGGTAGTAGTCGAGGTGCTCGGGGCGCACGGCTCCCTGGTGAGTCCCGAGGAGCCACCGTTTGAGCAGCGATGCCACCCGGTGGACGCCGGGCATCGCCACGTGGGCCGGGTCGCCGCTGGCCGAGATGCTCGTGGGCTTGTGGACGTAGCCGGCCGCCGGCAGGCCCAGGTACCCCCTCCATCCGTCGGTGCGGACCACCGAGCCGGGGTCCACCGCCTGGCGGACGAACCCCGTGAGGCTCCGGGCGGAGAAGTCGCGGATGCGGGCCAACCGGACCCGCCCCAGGGCCCTCTCGTCGGGCAACTCGACACCGATCGCCACGATGGCCTTCTTCCCAGCGTGGCGGCGCCCTCCGCCCGGCTCCTCTCCGCCGACGTAGGTCTCATCCACCTCCACGTCGCCGGCGAGGCGATCCCGGCGGGGGCGGACCATGGCCCGCCGCAGCTTGTGGAGCATGGCCCAGGCGGTCTGGTAGCTCCCGAACCCGAGCACCCGCTTGAGGCCCAGAGCGCTCACCCCGTGCTTCTGGTTGGTCACGTACCAGACCGCCGCGAACCAGATGGTGAGCGGGGTCCGGGTCTTGTCGAAGATCGTTCCCGCCGTAACCGAGGTCTTCCTGCCGCAGGCGGCGCACATCCACCTGGGTCCCGCGATGCGCCAGGCCCGGGAGCCGCCGCAGGCGGGGCAGGTGAACCCCTCGGGCCACCGGAGCCCCTCCAGGTACTCGATGCAGGCACCCTCGTCGGGGAACCAAGCCAGCAGCTCCTCCCATGTGCCGGGGTAGTCGACCCCAGGGCGGGGGTCCGTGCTCGCGCTCCGCACCACAACATCTGGAGTCTACTGCACCTAAGCGGATACCCCCTCAAGGTCAAATCGTGCCGCTCCGGCCTGCAATGGTCTGTGTCCAGATGAACTCCGCATTGTAAGGGCGATTCAGGGGAATCCGCTGACTTGAGGTGGAGCGGGAATCATTCACGGCGAACTGCGGGTTTGTCGATCGATGCCTTTCGACGGTGCGCGTCGTTTTTTCGACCTGTCGCGGAATCTCTGCGGAATCTCAGCAAGGCAAGCGTTGCCACCCGGTAGGGCTCCAGAGGCCGTATCGCGCAGCCTCCGTGAATGCCTTCCTTGGGTTGATGGTCAACGAGTTGGGTGGTGGCGGTCCCTCGGGGTACTACGCCTGGCGGAGCCACGCGGTGTTCCTAGACTGGAGCAACCGATCGACCAAGCCCCTCAGGCTCCGCCTTGAGGGGTATCGGCATCGGCGAGGGCCGACGCCGCCCACGCGAATACATCGTGGCCGTTGACGTAGGCGCCCATGGCCTGAATGCGGCTCCGGCGCTCGGCTTGGCCCATCGAGAGCGCCTCCTCGATCCGGTGCGAGAGACCCTCCTCGTCGAATGGGTTGCACAGGACGG